>JBKJUI010000286.1:0-4116 GCA_046590775.1 Acidimicrobiales bacterium | reverse complement strand
GCCATCCCGGGAAGTCAGCCCCGCCGCTCGAGGGCGGCGCGGAGGGGGGCGAGGTCGAAGGGGTGGCCCAGCATCATCACGGCGTGCTGCATCCCGGCGGCCTCCCACTCGTCGAGGTCGTCACCGGGCGAGACGTTGGCCGTGCGCTCGATCTCGGCGGGGTCCCGGCCAACCTTGGCGCACCACTCGTCGAGCACCGCACCCTTGTTCCTGAAGGTCTCGGGCGGGCCGAACCCGTTCCACATCGTGGCGTGCTCGGCCACCAGCCGGAGGGTGACCTTCTCGCCGCCGCCACCGATCAACAGGGGCAGGGGCCGGCGAACCGGCGGCGGGTTCAGCTTGGCCAGCCGCGCCTCGATGCGGGGGAGCGACTCGGCCAGCGCCCGCAGGCGGCCGGCGGCGGTGCCGAACTCGTAGCCGTACTCCTCATAGTCACGCTCGAACCAGCCGCTGCCGATGCCGAGGACGAACCGGCCTCCAGCAAGGTGGTCGATGGTCCGGGCCATGTCGGCCAGCAGCTCGGGGTTGCGGTAGCTGTTGCAGGTGACCATGGCGCCGATCTGGGCATGCGAGGTCTCCACAGCCATGGCCGCCAGCAGCGTGTAGGCCTCGAAGTGGGCGGCGTCCGGGTCGCCGTAGAGCGGGTAGAAGTGGTCCCACAACCAGATCGAGTCGGCCCCGGCCTGGTCCGCCTCGCGCCACGCCCGGCGCAGGTCGTCGGTGGTCGTGGCCTGGGGGTGCAGCTGCACGCCGATCTTCAGGGGCATGTGCTGAACCTACCGGCGGTGTGGGAGGTCCGTCACCGGCGACGTGAGGGTCCGCAGCTGGCGGAGCAGGGCGTGGCCCACCGGCATGGAGGCGCCGGCGGCGATGCCCGCAGCCACGGGCCGGCCGACGATGACCTCGACCTCGGTCGGACGGCCGGCGGCCACGTCGAGGCCCATGCTCGTGCGGTAGGGCGGGAACTGCCGGGTGATGCTCAGCAGGCCATCGACATAGCTGGAGGAGATCGGGTGGCCCAGCGCGGCCGCGGCCGCCACCACCTCGTCGATGACCGTGCGGACCAGGGCCGAGCCGTCGGGGTGGGCCAGCAGCTCGGTGGGCGTGCGGCCGAGCAGGGTGGTGAGGGAGTTGAAGGGGAGGTTCCACACCAGCTTGCGCCAGCGGGCGCCGACGAGGTCGTCGATGGTGGTGGCCTCGACGCCGGCGTCGACGAGGTCGGCCGCCACGGCGTGCACGGCCTCGGAGGCCTCGGGCTGGTGGGGGGCCAGCGTCACCGTGCCGCCCACTAGGTGCTCGACGTGACCGGGTGCGGTGCGGTTGACGGCGATGAAGCACAGGCCACCGGCCAAGGGGCGTCCGTCGGCGGCGCCCTCGAGGTCGGACTCGACGCCCAGGCCGTTCTGCAGGCTGATCACCGCGGTCGTGCCGCCGTCGAGCTGGGTCAGCGTCGGGACGGCCGGGTTCGGCATCGTGGCCTTCACGGCGACGAGGATGACGTCGCTCGGTGGCACTCGGGCAGGGTCGTCGAACGCGTCGACCCGGTCGAGGATCACCTCGCCTTCGGCCGAGCTGACCCGAAGCCCCTGCTCCCGCAGCACGGCGACATCGCCCCGGCCGAGGAACCGCACCGGGTGGCCCGCCGCCGCCAGCTTGGCCCCGTAGAAGCCGCCGACCGCACCCGTCCCGATGACCGTGTACGACCGCACGCCGCCATGCTGCCCCACCCGGGCCCGGCGGCGACACCCCCATCCGGGTCTGCCCACTTCTGGTCCCCCGGCGAGGCGGAAGTGGGCAGACCCGGGAAGGCGCGGGAAGGCGAGGCGGTCAGGCGTCGTCGTCGGGGAAGAAGACACGACCGCCGAACTCGGCCACCAGGTCGTTGTCGTAGGCGTCGGAGATGCCGCCGATGCACTCACAGGCGTTCTGCAGCTCACGGGGGTCGAGGTCCTCGGCCAGCAGCTCATAGGAGACGATGACGTCGCCGTCCTCGTAGTACACCCGGCCGTAGTTGATGGTGCTGTTCACCGCGTTGAGGTGGCGGTACAGCCCGTCGTTCTCGGGGACGTCGCAAGCCATGAAGGACCAGACCCGGAGCTGGGCCTCCTCCTCGATCTCGAAGAGCGACACCCAGTACATCGTGGAGCCCTTGCGGATCGGCACGTCGCCGTCGCCGTCGACCACGAGGTGCTCGGTGTCGCAGAACTCACGGAGGAGCTGCTCGACGTAGGGGCGGACGGTGTCGACGCGAGCCATTGCTCTGAGCGTTGCACATCAGCGGAAGTCCCGGGAGCGGGGGCCGGGGGGTGGGGCCGAGCCCGGTGCCCCTGGCACAGCCACCCGCAGGTCGAGCTGCTCCAGCTTCTCGGCCACGATGTTGACCACGGTCTCCTTGCGCTCGAGGCGCCCCTGGATGAGGAGCGCCGCCGCCCCCCGGGCCGGACGGCGGAAGGCGGCCCAGCACCCGGGCGAAACGATCACGTTCAGCAGCCCGGTCTCGTCCTCGAGGCCGAAGAACGTGGTGCCCTCGGCGGTGGCCGGGCGCTGGCGGTGGGTGACCACCCCGGCCACCAGCACCCGGCTGCCGGCCGGGAGGCGGAGCTGGTCCTCGAGGTCGGCCGCGGTGACCACCCCGAGGGCGGCCAGCCGGTGGCGGACGAACCGCACGGGCGAGCCGGCCGAGACCCCGGTGGACCACAGGTCGAACGCCTCCTCCTCGACCAGGGCCAGCCCGGGCAGCTGGGGCGCCTCGCTGCCGGTGACGACGCCGGCCAGCCGGTCGGGCCGGGACTGGCTCACCGCCCCGGCCGCCCACAGCGCCTCGCGCCGGCTGAGCGAGAACGATTCGGTGAAGGCGCCGGCGGTGGCCAGCGCTTCGAGGTTGGCCAGGGTGAGGCCGGGGTTGCGGCGGGCCACGTCCTCCATGTCGCAATAGGGGCGGCCCTCGGCCAGCGCCTCGGCCCGGTCACAGCCGAGGCTGCGCACGTCCTGGAGGCCCCGGCGCACCGCTCCCCCGGCGTCGAGGTGGGACAGCGCCCGGCTGGCGTTCACGTCCGGCCCCTTCACCACCACGCCGTGGCGGCGGGCGTCGGCGCAGATGGTCTGGGGCGACCAGAACCCCAGAGGCTGGGCGTTCAGCAGGGCGGCGCAGAAGGAGGCCGGGTGGTGCAGCTTCACCCACGACGAGGCGTAGACCAGGTAGGCGAACGACACCGAGTGGCTCTCGGGGAAGCCGTAGCTGGAGAAGGCGGCCAGCTTCTGCCACAGCACGTCGATGACGTCGGGGGGGATGCCCCGCTCGGCGGCGCCGGCCGTGAACCGGGCGTGCATCTGCTCCATCCGCTCCCGTGACCGCTTCGAGCCCATGGCCTGGCGCAGCTGGTCGGCCTCGGAGGGGGTGAAGCCGGCGCAGTCGATGGCCAGCTGCATCAGCTGCTCCTGGAACAGCGGCACGCCCAGGGTCTTCTCGAGCGCCGGCTTCATCAGCGGGTGGAGGAAGGTGACCTCCTCCTCGCCGTTGCGGCGGCGGATGTAGGGGTGGACCGAGCCGCCCTGGATGGGACCGGGCCGGATGAGCGCCACCTCGACCACCAGGTCGTAGAAGCACCGGGGCTTGAGCCGGGGCAGCGTGGCCATCTGGGCCCGAGACTCGACCTGGAACACCCCCACCGAGTCGGCCCGGCTCAGCATCTCGTAGACCGCAGGGTCCTGGGGGAGGGTGGCCAGGTCGACCTCGACGCCGGTGGACTCACCGATGAGGTCGACGGCGTGGTGCAGCATCGACAGCATGCCGAGGCCGAGCAGGTCGAACTTCACGAGCCCGGCAGCAGCGCAGTCGTCCTTGTCCCACTGCAACACGGTGCGGCCCTCCATCCGCCCCCACTCCACCGGCACGACCTCCGACACCGGCCGGTCGCAGATCACCATGCCCCCCGAGTGGATGCCGAGATGGCGGGGGAAGTGTTCGACGGCCTCGGCCAGGGCCAGCACCGCGGCCGGGATCTCGTGGTCGGTCTGGGCCGTGGTGGCCGACATCGGTCCCCACCCATCGATCTGTTTCGACCAGGCATCGAGTTGGCCCATCGAATACCCGAGGGCCTTGCCCATGTCGCGCAC
>JBKJUI010000202.1:0-4851 GCA_046590775.1 Acidimicrobiales bacterium | reverse complement strand
CCACCATCCTCGCCGAGGTGCTGGGCGGGGCCTCGACCGCCGACGCCCACCACATCACCGCCCCGGCGCCGGGCGGCAGCGGCGCCCTCACCTGCATGCAGCGGGCCCTCGATGATGCCGGCCTCAGTCCGACCGACGTCCGCCACGTCAACGCCCACGGCACGTCGACGCCGCTGAACGACGCCGCCGAGGCCGAGGCCCTGGCCAAGCTCTTCGGCACCCCCGGTCCGCCTGTCACCTCGACCAAGGGCGTCACCGGACACTCGCTGGGGGCGGCCGGCAGCATGGAGGCCGTGATCGGCGTCCTCACCATCCTCAAGCGGTCGATCCCGCCGACGGTCGGCACCGACGCCGTCGATCCGGAGCTGGCCCCCATCGACCTGGTGCTCGGCGAGTCTCGGGCCTGGGAGCCCGGCCCGCTGCTCTCGAACTCCTTCGGCTTCGGCGGCCACAACGGCACGCTGGTGCTCGGCCCCGCCTGACCTCGTCGGTCAGGCGGGGGCAGCGGCCTCCTCAGGCGTCGGCGACCTCGCGGAAGGCCTCGGCCTTCATGCGCCGCTGCGTCATGCGGCGCTTCCAGAACGGCTGCTTCCAGTGCCGACGAGCGCGGCGGGCGCTGTCCAGGTCCCGCGGCTTCTCGGACCGGTGGGCGTGGAGGTGGTCATGGCCCTGGTGGGGAACGACTGCCTCGTCTCCTTCGCAGAGGAGAACCTGGCGGGTCACCCGGCGCTTGCGCCGGTGTTCTGCCAGCCGATCATCCTTGTGCAGGATGTCGTCCCGTCCGTCCCGGTGTCGTCTGCTCACAGGCAGCTCCTCTCGGTGGAGTTCCTCCGAGCATCGCCCACCCGCCTCCGAAAGGCAAGCATCGATTTGTGGCGTTCCGCCTCGTCAGCGAACGAGGACGAGCTCGTAGACGACGAGCGGCACGGTGTCGAAGGGGTTCAGCACCAGGTTGACCACGGCGCCGCCGGTGACGACCATCGTCCTGCTGATGAACTGGGCGCTCAGGTAGACGTTCGCCCCTGCGTTGCCGGCCAGCGTGAAGGCGTGGGCGTTGCCCAGGAAGAACACGCCGGTCATGGCGCTGTTGCCGCCGCCGTTCACGCCGTTGCCAGCGCCACCGGCCTCGGTCCAAAAGGCGATGTCCTCGAACTGGCTCGTCCTCTCCAGGTCGAACAGCGTCGGGCGGCGGTTGACGATGCGGTTGGGCGCCGTCCAGTCGATCTGCGACCCGCTCCCGATGCTGATCGTGCCCAGGTAGGCGCTGCAGGGGTTGCTGCACGGCGGGGTGCCGTTGACGACAGGCACCTTCCTGTAGCCGCTGGCCATGTACATGAAGGTCCCGCACAGGTGGGCGATGCCGCCCGACCCGAGGTTGAACGAGCCATCTCCCACGACCAGCTTGCTGTACGTCAGCATCGGGGCGGCCGCCGGGCAGGAGACCCCCGGCACAGGGTTCCCGATGTTGAGGTTGCCCCCGTTTCCGACGTCGAGGCCGATCTTGTTCCCGCCGGAACGACCGCCGATGAAGACGTGCCACGGGCTGGTGATGGCGAACGTGGTCGTGACGGCCAGCGCACCGGTGATCACGACGTAGGCGTCAGGGGCGGAGAGGGTCAGGCCGAGCGGCAGGAGGGCCGATGGCTTCACGGTCAGGTCGCAGTTGAACCAGATGCGCGGCGAGGCGGCGCGGAGGGGGAAGAGCACCGCAGAGAAGAAGGTGTCGAGGCTGTTGCAGTCGGTCTGCTGGAGGACCAGCCACGTCCCGTCGGTGCCGAGACAGGTGTTGCTGGTGATGGTCGAGCAGCCGGGCGGGCTGCCCCCGTTGCCGGTGAGCACGGACTTCGCCTTGGCATCGAGGGTGACGACGCTGTTGCGGTAGGGGGCGTCGATGGGCATGCGCCCCGACTGCGCCGAGGGGACGGCCCGCACGTCGCCGTAGGTGCCCGGGTAGGCGCTGGTGACGTTGTCGCCGGGCCCGTGCGGGAAGTTCAGGGCGTAGATCCCCGTGCGGCCCGGCTTGTCGGCCAGAGCCGGGTTGCAGGCCGGCGAGGGGTTGAGGACCGAGGCGCTGCAGGCCACGATGGACGGCCTGCCCGCCCCCGTCGTCTGGCCGTTGAGGACCGCCTGGTTCGAGTTGCAGCCTCCTTGGTCGTCGGCGCTGTCGATCTGGAGCACGCCCGGGTGGTCCCGGTAGGGCTGGGCGATGACCCTGGTGTTCGCCCCGCTGGTGGTGAGGACCGAGCAGCCGTGCTGCTCCAAGAGGAGCAGGGCCGGGTTGTAGTCGCCGGTGTCGATGTTGCTGATGCGGCCGACGGAGCGAACCGTCGTCGTCTTGTCGCTCCTGTCCATGATCCCGGCGAACAGCGGCGCCCTCCGCTCCTTGATGATGACCGCCAGGTTGTCGCACGAGCCCTTGAGCACGTCCCCCTGGTCAGCCGACGCCAGGATGTCCTCGGGGAACCGGCTGTCGGGCATGGCGTAGCCGCTCTGGATCTCGATCGAGTACCGGCCCCCGTACGCCGTGGCCGTCAGCTTGCCCCAGGTGTCGGTGCGGGGCACCCCAACCTGGCCGGGGAGGCACAGCGTGGGGAAGGGCCAGCTCGTCGTGTTCAGGCAGGGACTGGAGGTCAGGGCGCTGACCGGGCTCCCCAGCTGGAACCACTTCTCACTCCCCGTGTCGAAGCCGGAGAGGCGAGAGTTCGTCCTCACGTAGGCGCGCGCCCGGCACACCCCCGACCACGGTCCGAGGTGCAGCACACCCAAGCCGGCCCGAACGGCCATGTCCGCCACACTCTTGTTCACCCGCCGGTCGAGCCGCAGCTGCGACAGGTCGATGACCAGGCCGGCCGTCATGAGGATGACGGAGATCGCCGCGGTGACGAGCACGAGGGCTGCGCCCTCCTGGTCCCGCTGGGCCCGGACGGACCGCATCAGATGATGTCGCGCTCGTAGCGAGCGGCGACCCTCGCCGACAGGTTCTGGTTCGAGCTGAAGAAGAGGAACTCGAGCTTCGTGGGCTTGACCACCGAGACCTTCACCAGGCTGGCGGGCGTCAGGGCGCTCGGGTCGGTCGCAGCGCCGTTGGGGTCGGGAACGCCGCAGGAGGTCTCGCCGCCGGTGGGGACGACCAGCTCGGCGCACACCTGGTAGGCGGCGATCTGGCCGCCCGAGATCTCGGCGACCCGCGCCTGGACGGCCTGCCTCCATCCGGCGAGCCCGTCGGCAGCCACCTTGAGGCTGGCTCCGTAGCGGGCGCCGTCCCGCGCCGCGTCGACCAGGCTGATCTTCTGGAAGTAGGCGTTGCCCCCGGTGAAGATGCCGAGCAGCAGGCCCATGGTCACCGGGAGGAGCAGCGCCATCTCCACCATGGCCGCCCCCCGCTCCGAACGCTGACAGTGGTGAAACATGATCCGTCGCTCGGCGCGAACGCTCGCTGGGTTGACGGGAGTCTTGGGTGGTTCACGGCGGCTGCGGAGCGGCTGCGGCTATTACCCGCTGGTAGCAACGGCTGTTCTCTTCGTCCTTGTACTCGCCGTACCTCGGGATGGGCGTCCAGCCGGCTGTCTCGTAGAGGGAGAGGGCTTCGGGCTGCGCCGTGCCGGTCTCCAGCCACAGCCGCTCATAGCCCAGCCGGTGGGCCTGATCCTCGAGAGCGGCCAGCAGGACCCGTCCGAGCCCCCGCCCCCGCGCCGCCGGCTCGACGTACATCCGCTTGATCTCCCCCACCCCGGCCGGGCCGTCCTGGCACGGGCGGACCCCGCCGCAGGCCACGGCGGCGCCGTCGACCGCACCGACCAGGAACGTGCCGTCCGGCTCGGTGAACGAGCCGGTCGGAATCGCGCTCTCCTCGCCGCAGGGCGCAGGGCTGTCGTAGCGCACGCACACCTCGGTCCACTGGCGGAGGATGAGGGCACGGGCCACCGGGTCGCCGAGACCGGTGGCCCGCAGCAGCATCAGCCCGCCAGGGCCTCGAGGAGCCGCAGGGGCGTGTCCTTCGGGCTGACCTTGTACCAGACCCCGGCCAGGGTCCCCTCCTCGTCCACCAGGAACGACGAGCGCACGATGCCCATGTACGTCTTGCCGTACATGGACTTCTCCTTCCACACGTCATAGGCCTCGGACACGGCGTGGTCCTCGTCCCCGAGCAGTGGGAACCCGATCTCGCACTTGGTCGCGAACCGCTTCAGCTTCTTGGGCGGGTCGGGGCTGATCCCGAAGACGGCGGTGTCGCCGATCTCCCCGAGGACCTGCGTCAGCTCGTGGGCCTGGGTGGTGCACCCCGGCGTGTCGGCCTTCGGGTAGAAGTACACGAGCACCTTCCGACCCCTGAGGTCGCTGAGGCCGACCTGGCCGCCGTCCTGGTCCGGAAGTCTGAAGTCTGGGGCAGGATCACCGACGGCGAGCATGCTCAGAACGTACGACCTGGGACCCGCTCGGGCGAACCGGGAGAAAGCGGTTGCTGGCGGTCGGACCTCGACGAGCTGCTCGGGAATGGCGCCGCGCCTGTGATCAAGTGGGACTTCGCAAGGCCGCGGCGGGGTTGCCAAGCGTGTGGTCGCGCGCCCGTCGCCTGAGCTCGGAGGGGTCGACATCAGCACGTTCTCGGCGACGGAGGGGCAGCGGCCTTGACGTCTGGTCGGTGGGTCAGTGGTCTGGTGCCGGTGGTGGTGGCCCTGCTCCTGGCCAGCTCGACGCCGGCCGGCCTCGGGTCGGCTTCGGCTGCGCCGGGGTTCAGCGGACCCCGTGCCGCCGCCGGCACCCCACCCGACGATGCCGCACGGGGCCTCGTCTACCGCGACATGGCACCGGGGCGCAGGGGCGGGCCGTGTGCCGGACGCCTGGAGCTGA
>JBKJUI010000168.1:0-6796 GCA_046590775.1 Acidimicrobiales bacterium | reverse complement strand
GTCGCCCGCCGGGGTGTCGTACACACCCTCGATGCGCACGCCCGTCCCGGCGGCGACGCTCTGGGTGGGGATGGGCTCGGTGCCGGCGTACGCATCGATGTCACCCCGCTCCAGGGCCGCCTTGTGGTCGGCGAAGGCGAGGGGGACGGACTGGACGTCGGTGCCGAGCTTCAGGCCGGCCTTGTCGAGCAGGGCCGTCAGCGTCAAGACCTGGACGCCGGGGGGCGGCACGCCGACCTTCTTGCCCTTCAGGTCGGCGGCGGTGGTGATGCCCCGGTCCTTCCTGGCGATGAGGCCGATGCCCTGCCGGGAGCACATGCAGATGATCTTCGAGGCCATGCCGGTGGTGGCCGCCTCGATGATGGTGTTGTAGTAGCCCATCAAGCCGAAGTCGAGGGTGCCGGCAGCCAGCGAGCGGCTGATGTCAGCCGGGCTGGTGACGATCACCGGCTTGATCTTGAGCCCCGGGGGAGCGAACTGCTGCCAGTAGAGGGGCGACGAGGCGTGGTTCTTGGCGTAGATGGCGGTGGTGATCTCGAGGCCCGCAAAGTCTTTGGGCGGCGTGACGGCGCCCCCTGCCGAGGTGACGGTCGAGGTGACCTCCTCGTCGCCTCCACAGGCACCGAGGGCGAGGCCGGCGACACCGGCGGCGGCCAGCCCCAGCAGGGTACGGCGTGACAGATCGGGCGTGTTCATCGTTCGCTCCAGGATTCGGGGTTTCAACCGTCGCTGAAACTACACGTGGGCAGCCCCCATCGATAGCCTGGGTGCGTGGTGAGCTCGCAGGCGCAGCAGCAGGCCGATCGGCTCTCGATCGGCCTCGCCGCCATGGCCGAGCCCCATCGGCTGCTGATCCTCCGCCAGCTGCGCCGCGGTCCCCGGACTGCCGGCTACCTGGCCGGCGCCCTCGGCATCGCCCCGTCGCTGGCCAGCCACCACCTCATGGCGCTCGTCGAGGCCGGCCTGGTCAGTCGTCGGCGGGCGGGAAGCTTCGTCTGCTACACGGCCGAGACGACGCGCGTGCGTGACCTGCACCAGCGACTCGGCATCCTGGCCGGGGCCACGGGCCCGGCCAGCGACCATGCCGCGCAGGTCGCGTCCGACCCGTGCTGATCGAGCCCGCCGGCTCCGGAGGCCGTGTTCTGGACGAGGTCCGCCAAGTGCTGGTCACCCACCTCGGCGTCGACCGGGCCAGGATCCTCGGCCCGGCCCGCCTCGACGAGGACCTCGGCCTCGACTCCCTGGCGCTCACCGAGGCGCTCCTGTCGCTCGAGGACGAGCTGGCCATCTCGATCCCCGACCCGGTCCAGGCCGGGCTGCGGACCTTCGACGACCTGGTGGGCGTCGTCGCCTCGCAGCTGGAGGGAACCGCCGGCCGGCCGGGGCCGGCTTAAGAGCCGCTGGGCTTCTTGGCCCCCTTGAATCCCATCGGGGCGGGATCGTCGGTCTTGGCCTTCTTGTCGGCTCGCTTCTCCTTGAGCGACCGACCGGCCTTCTTGGAGGAACGCTTCTGGGGTGACTTCTCGGGCACGGGGGCTCCTCGTGGTCAGGCTCGACCGGTGGTCGGCCGTTGGGCGCTCAGCACGCTCACGATGGAGTCGAGCTGGGCGATCGTGGTGTGCGGGTGCCGCTCGTCGAGCAGCTGCACGCTGTCCGGCAGCGTGTGCGCCCGAACGGTGGTGGCGCCGTCGGAGCAGCGGATCAGCCGGCCGTACGCCGTGGCCGATGTCATGGTGACCCAGGTCGAGCCGGGCTGGCCGCCGACCGTGGGAGCGCGGCCAAAGCTGGCATTGATGCCGGAGGCGCCGAGCTGCGCCTTCGACCGCTTCAGCCACTCCTGCAGCTCGGCGTCGGCGAGGGAACCCGCTGGTCCTTCGGCGTGCTTCCTGGCCATGCGCTCCTCCTGCTCTCGGGGAGAGCGAGCGCCTGGAGCGGGTCTTCGGGATCCGCAGAAGGAGGGGCCTCCGGTGCTCCGAACCTACCAGCCTCCCTCAGCCCAGGAGCTCGCCGATCGTGTGGAGCCCGAGGCCGGCCAGGCCGCCGACGATCGTGCCGTTGATGCGGATGAACTGCAGGTCGGGGCCGAGGAGCAGCTCCAGGCGGTCGGACGTCTCCTCGGCATCCCAGCGGCTGATCGTGCTCGCGATGAGCGAGGCCGCCTCGTCGCCCAGCTGATCGGTGGCGTAGCGGGCGGCGGCCACGGCGCCGTGGTCGAGCCGGGCGGCCAGCGCAGGGTCGCGCTGCAGGCGGGAGCCGGCACTGGTGACGGCCGCCGTCAGTCGCTGCCGCAGCGCCGAGCCGGGGATGGCCGCCTGGGCCCGGACGTCGGCCTTGACCTCGGCCCACATCGAGGCCACCCACGTCCGCAGCTCCGGCTTGGCCAACAGCTCCCGCGCCAGCTCCTGGCCCCGCCGGCGGAGCTCCGCCGAGGTCTGCAGGTCGGCGGCCAGCTGGCTCAGCCGGGTGTCGAGCTGGCGCCGCAGGTCGTGTCCCGGGTCGGCGGCCACGTCGGCGATGAGGCGGTGCGCCTTCTCCACCAGGCGCCGAACCACACGCTCCTCGACGGCATCGGGGAGCCACCACGGCGACTTCTCCAGCAGCCTGCGCCGGAGGTCAACCTGGTGCTCGTCCAGGTAGCGGTCGAGCCCCCTCAGCATCGAGTCGAGCAGCGCCTGGTGCCGGCCGCCCTCCATGGCCGCGCCCAGCGCACGGCCGGCCAGCGGGGCGAGGGGCGCCACCTCGAGCAGGTGCTCGACGACATCGTCGACCAGCTGGTGAACCGCCTCGTCCTCGACCACCTCCGAGCCGGCGACGAGGGCATCGGCCAGCAGGGCCGCCACCCTCTCGGAGTTGACCGGGACGCTCAGCCACCTGGCCAGACGCGAAGACAGCCCGATGGACGCCACGCGGTCGGCGATCACGTCGGGCGTGAGGAAGCTCTCCTGCACGAACTCGCCGAGCGTGGCGGCGAACTGCTCCTTGCGCTCGGGCACCACGGCGGTGTGGGGGATCGGGAGGCCGAGCGGGTGGCGGAACAGGGCGGTGACGGCGAACCAGTCGGCCAGCCCACCGACCATCGACGCCTCGGCGGTGGCCCGGACGTAGCTGAGCCAGCCCTGGTCGCCGCCCACGAGGGTGACCACGGCGAAGACCAGGGTGACGCCCACCAGGCACCCCGTCGCCCGCCGGCGGTTCACCTGCAGCTGGCGGCGCTTGCGTTCGAGCGAGTCGGCCCGCAGGTTCGGCGGAGTGCTCGTCGCCTCGGTCATGTCTGGCTGTCTACCCGCGGGCATGACATGTCGTGCGCCTACGGGCGGTGCCGGCTGCAGCCGACGGTCGGATGCTCCATACTGAGCGTGGCAGGAGGCTGAGCAGTGAGTGCGCTGGTGTGGCTGACGAGCAGGAGGGACCTCAGCTGGCGCAAGCGCCGGCTGGCCATCACGGTCGTCGGCACCACGCTGGCCTTCGCCCTGACGCTGCTGCTGACCGGTTTCCGCGAGGGCATCGACGTCGAGGCCGACCGGACCGTGCGCGCCCTCGGCGCCGACGGCTTCGTCGTCCGCCGTGGGGTCAGCGGCCCGTTCACCACGGTGGCCCTCCTGGATGCCTCGGTGGCCGCCGAGCTGGCGGCGGCGCCCGGCGTCCTGCAGACCGCGCCGATGCTCACGGTCAGGCACACGATCGACTCAGGCCGGTCCACCGACGTCTACGTCATCGGTGCCGAGCCCGGAGGGCTGGGGATGCCGACCCGGCTCGAGGGGCGGGCGCCGAGCCGTCGGGGAGAGGCCGCCCTCGGCAGCTCGGCCCGTCGCGCCTTGGGTGAGCGCGTGCGCGTGGGCGACCGGTGGTTCGACGTCGTCGGGCTCCTGCCCGGAGTCAGCGTGTGGGCGAACGTCCCGGTCATGTTCGTTGCGCTCGAGGACGCCCAGGCCTTGGTCTTCGACGGCCGGCCGGCGGCCACGGCGATCCTCGTGCGGGGGACGGTGCCGCCCCTGCCCGACGGCCTCCAGGCGCTGACCCCCGCCGCCGCCACCCGGGACCTGAAGCGGCCGCTGGCCAACGCCATCGCCACGATCGACCTGTTCCGTCTGCTGCTGTGGGTCGTGGCTGCGGCGATCGTCGGTTCGATCCTCTACATCTCGGCGCTCGAGCGGTCCCGCGACTTCGCCGTCTTCAAGGCGTTCGGGACCCCGAGCCGGGATCTGGTCGGCACGCTGATGGTGGAAGCTGTCGCCATCTCCGCGACCTCGGCGGCGCTCGCCATCGTGGTGTCGAGACCGATGACCGCGCTCTTCCCCGCCGTCATCTCCTTTCCGGCCCGGGTGCTGGCGCTGCTGCCGCTGGTCGCCCTCGCCGTCGGCTTGCTCGGCGGCCTGACCGGCGCCCGCCGGGCGATCTCGGTCGATCCGGCCCAGGCCTTCTCCAGCCGATGACCGCCGGCCTGGTCGTCAGCGGTCTCACGGTCGAGTTCACGAGCGGCGACACCACGCTGCGCCCCCTCGACGGCCTCGATCTCACCGTGCCGGCGGGAACGATTCTGTTGCTCCTCGGACCGAGCGGTTCCGGCAAGACGACGCTGCTGTCCTGCCTGGCCGGGATCCTCACGCCCACCGCCGGGTCCATCGCCATGGGCGACCTCCAGGTGTCCGGGCTGTCGGGTGCGGCTCTTACCGGCTACCGGCGCTCGACGGTGGGCATCGTCTTCCAGGCCTTCAACCTCGTCTCCAGCCTCAGCGCCCTCGAGAACGTGATGGCCCCGCTCCTGGCGAGCCGGGTCCGCCGACGTGATGCGGCCGCTCGTGCCACCGAGCTCCTCGAGCGGGTCGGCCTCGCCGACCGGCTCCGCCACCGTCCGGGTGCGCTGTCCGGCGGCCAGCAGCAGCGGGTGGCCATCGCCCGCGCCCTCGTCGGCGACCCGCCCCTGCTGCTGGCCGACGAGCCCACGGCCCACCTCGATCAGGTGCAGGTCGACGGGGTGACCGAGCTCCTTCGCAGCCTGGCCACGCCCGAGCGGGTGATGGTCGTCGCCACCCACGACCCGCGCCTGTTCTCGCTCAGCGACCGGGTGCTGCACCTCGGCGGCATCGGTGCTGGGGTTCCTGGCGGGAGAGGAGAATCCTGATGCTGAAGGCCACCAAGGTCACCGCGCTCGTCATCATCCCCGTGCTCTGCGCGGCCTTCGTCATCCTCTGGTTCTTTCCGGATCGCACGCCGCAGCTGTGGGCCTGGACCATGCGGCCCGACATGACACCGATCAACATGGGCGCCGGCTACCTGGGTGGCGCCTGGTTCTTCACCCGGGTGGCCACCAACCGCCACCCCGGTCGAGTGGCCGGCGGCCTGGCGGCAGCCTCGGTCTTCACGCTCCTCCTCGGTGTGGCCACGCTCCTCCACTGGGACAAGTTCAACCACGACCACATCTCGTTCCTGGCGTGGCTGTTCCTGTACGTGGTGAGCCCCTTCCTCCTGCCGGTCCTGGCTCTCGCCAGCTGGCGGGCCGGCAGGGCCGATGAGGGGGAGCCGCCCGACCAGCCCGAGATCCCGTCGTGGGCCCGCACGCTGCTCGCCGTGGCGGGGGCTTCCTCGGTGCTCGCCGCGCTGACGATCTTCGCTGCTCCGCGGCTGGCCATCGACTCGTGGCCGTGGAAGTTGACCCCGCTCACCGCACGCTCCCTCAGCGCCTACGTCGCCTTCACCGGCCTCTTCCTGCTCACCCCTCTGGTCGATCGCCGATGGACGTCGGTGCGCATCGGCATCGAGGCGGTGACGGTCGGTCTGGTGATGACCGGCATCGGCGCCCTGCGGGCCCGCCAAGACTTCACCGGGCCCGACTCCTCCGTGGTGGGCTTCGCCGTCGCCCTGTCGGCCCTGCTCGTCCTCCTCGTCGCCCTCCAGCTGCGCCTTTCGAGGCAGGCCGCCGGCTGACGCCCTACCCGCGGGAGGCGAGCGCCCAGAAGGCGGCGGCCGTCACCGAGCCGAAGACCAGGTGGGCGCTGTAGTCCTTGGCCAGCGTCTTGGCGTCGTACTCCCAGATCGGCTTGTACAGGTCGAGGAGGGGCAGCACGACGTAGGAGGCCGAGCAAGCGGCGATCCCGAGGAGGGCACCGGAGCGGACTCCAGGGCGCACCCCGAGCGCGGCGGCCAGGCCGTAGGCCGTCCCCCACTGCGCACCGGTGGCCCAGTGGACCACGTTGTTGGTGAGCGCCGCCGCGCTGTCCGGCAGGTCGACATGGCCGACGTCGGCGGCGATCCGCTTCCCCACCTTGGCCGGCGTCCCGGCGTGGTCGAAGTCCTCGGTTCCAGCCGAGAGCTCCCAGTCCGGGAACGTGTCGGATCCTCCGCCCCGGCGGTAGCGGGAGTACCACAGCAGGTCCATGCCGATCGTCCCGATGGCGCCCGCCAGCGCCCCCCGCACCGCCGCTCGCACCGGGTTGCTCACCACATGGACGAGTCTGGCCGACAGGCGGATCACGCGCCTACCCGAGGTCCGTGGTCCCCGTATGGCAGCCGTCATCGAACCACCTGCCCAACCAGAGGCTCTCGTGCGGTATTCTCTGCAGACCAACTTCTCCATGGCGGCTCTCGTGGCCATGCCGAGGCGGCGTTGCCCCGGACCCCGGCGACCCAACCCGCGTCAACGCCAAGGAGCCCCGTGCCAGCCTCTGCGCCTGCCTCACCCGCCTTGAGCCCCTGCCGGTGCCGGTCGAGCGCGACCCGACCCGCCGTGATCGCCGGCGCGCTCCTCTTCGCCATCTTCCTCATCCTGGCGTGGGGAGCCCTGCGAGACGGCGCCCAC
>JBKJUI010000127.1:0-5445 GCA_046590775.1 Acidimicrobiales bacterium | reverse complement strand
TGGCCGCCCACCTCTCGAGGTACACCTCGAAGCCGCTGAGCGAGCTGGCCAGGCGGCCCTGCTTGCCCTCGGGTCGAAGGTCGAGGTCGACGTCCCAGACCTGCTGCGCCGGGGTGCGCCCCCTGAGCAGCTTGAGGAAGCGGGTGGCGGTGGCATCGGCCTCGGCGGCGGCGCCGGCCCCGCGCTCGTCGTGGAACAGGACGACATCGAGGTCGCTGGCGAAGCCGAGCTCGTGACCGCCCAGGCGTCCCATGGCGATCACCGCCATCGGCACCGGCGGGTCGGCAGCCTCGAGGGCGGCCTCGAGCACGGCCTCGGCCAGGGCCGACAGCGAGGACCCGACCGTGGCGCCGGTGGGCAGCACGCCGAGCACGTCGGCCGCCGCTATCCGAAACGTCTCGGCCTGTCGCAGCCGCTGGAGTGCCGCAGCCCGGTCGTCGGGGTCGCGCACGGCCATCGCCCCGCGCGCCCGGGTCACCAGCTCCTCCCGCCCCAACGGGGCGAGGTCCCCGTCGTCCGCCAGCCAGCCGAGGAGGTCGGGCTGGCGCTCCACCACCTGGGTGAGGAGGCGGGAGGTGCCGGCCACCACGCAGAGACGGCGAGCGGACTCGGGTGACTCGCGGAACGTCTCGGCCAGGCGGGCCGAGCGGTGGGCGCCGGTGGCCAGGGTGCGCAGCCCGAGCAGGCCCAGGTCCGGGTCGGGCGACTCGGAGAGCCACTCGAGCAGCAGGGGCAGGAGGGCGGCCATCAGCCGGCTGGCGCGCCGCAGGCCGCGGGTGAGCTCGAGGACCGCCTGGCGGGTGCGCTCGGCGTCGGTGAAGCCGAGGGCCAGGAGCCGGTCACGAGCGGCCGTGGTGGTGAGCGGGCCGTCGCTCCCGGTGAAGGCCTCGAGCAGCGGCCGGAAGAACAGCCGCTCATGGATCGAGCGGGCCACGGCCTGCTGGCGCACCAGCTCCGCCTCGAAGCGGGCCACGGCCGTGGTGCGCCCGTCGTCGCGATAGCCGACGACCCGGGCCAGGTGGTCGAGGGCGGCGGGCTGGGCGGGCACGGCGTGCACCTGCGCCTCCTCGACCAGCTGGAGCCGGTGCTCGACGACGCGAAGGAACGTGTACGCCTCGACCAGCAGGCCGGCGTCCGCCTCGGCGACGTAGCCGGCAGCGGCCAGCTCGGCCAGGGCGTCGAGGGTGGCGGGCACCCGAAGGTCCTCATCGGACCGGCCGTGGACGAGCTGCAGGAGCTGCACGGCGAACTCGATGTCACGGATGCCGCCCCGGCCCCGCTTCAGCTCGCGCGAGGCCAGGCCCTTCCTCGCCACCTCGGCCTCGGCCCGGGCTTTCATCGACCGCACGCTGCGCAGCTCCTCGGCGCCGAACGGACGGCCCCACACCCGCTCCCCGGCCGCGCCCCTGAAACGTTCCTGGAGCTCTCGGGGACCAGCAACCGGGCGCGCCTTCAGCAGGGCCTGGAACTCCCAGGTGTCGGCCCACCGGTCCCAGTAGGCCTCGTATGACGCCAACGATCGGACCAGCGGCCCGTCGCGTCCCTCGGGCCGCAGGTCGGCGTCGAGGCGGAAGCAGCGCCGGCCGGCCTCCAGGACGGGACGGGCGTCGCCCTCACCCACGAACAGCAGGTCGATGTCGGAGGCGTAGTTCAGCTCGCGGGCCCCGGCCTTGCCCATGGCCACGATGGCCACCCCCTCGGCCCGGACGCCGGCCAGGCGGTGGGCCTGCCGCAGCACGTCGTCGGCCAGGTCGGTCAGCAGGCGGCCGGTGGCGGGAAGGTCGTCGATCCCCGTGAGGTCGCGTGCTGCGATGCGCAGCAGCTCCAGGCGCTTCCACCGGGCCAGCGAGTCGGCGTCGCCACGCGGCAGCCCCGGCCGGCGGTCGAGGTGGCCCAGCACCTCGAGGGCCAGCCCGTCGGCCACCACCAGCCGCCCGAGCGACCGGCTGGCGGCCAGCACGGCGACCACCGCCCGCCGCAGGTTCGCATCCTCGGCCAGCTGCTCGATCGAACGGGGCTCGGCGTCGGCGAGAGACGCCAGCCCCGTGCGCACGGCGGCGGGCGCCGCCGATCTGTCGACCTCCTCGTCCGCAGCGAGCACGGAGCCGAGTCTGCCCGCGAGCGGGGGGGCAGACTCTGCGCGTGCCTCGACTGCGCGCCGCCCTGTGCCAGCTGAACCAGACCGTCGGTGACCTCGACGGGAACGCTGAGCGGATCCTGGCCATGTACGGCCGGGCCGAGGAGGCCGGGTGCGACGTGGCTGTGTTCCCCGAGCTGGCGATCCCTGGTTATCCGCCCGAGGACCTCGTCTTGAAGCCCGGCTTCGTGCGCGACAACCGCGAGGCGCTCGACAAGGTGGCGGCCGCCACCGGCCGCTGTGCGGCCGTGATCGGGTTCGTCGACGAGGGCCGGGACCTGCACAACGCGGCTGCGGTGTGCTCGGAGGGGCGTGTGCTGGGCACCTACCGCAAGCGGCTGCTGCCGAACTACGCGGTCTTCGACGAGCAGCGGTACTTCGCCCCCGGCGCCGAGCCCCTCCAGCTGTACGGCTTCGGTGCTACCGAGGTCGGCGTCACCATCTGCGAGGACCTGTGGTCGCCCACGGGCCCCATGCAGGAGGAGGCGGCCGGCGGGGCCGCCGTCGTCGTGAACCTCAGCGCCTCGCCCTACTACCGGGGACGGTGGGCCGAGCGCGAGCGCATGCTGGCCACCCGGTGCACCGACGCCTCGTGCGCGCTCGTCTACGTCAACCTGGTCGGCGGCCAGGACGACCTGCTCTTCGACGGCGGCAGCCTCGTCTTCGACGCCGACGGCACCCTGCTGGCCCGCCTCCCGCTGCTGGAGGAGGCCTTCGCGATCGTCGAGCTCGACGTCCGCCCCGTCTTCCGCAAGCGCCTGCTCGACCCGCGCGGCCGGGCCGCGGCACCGTCGCTCCCCCTGGTCAGCGCCTCCCGCGCCGAACAGGGACGGCCGCCTCACGAGGGGCGGCGACCCATGGCTGATCCCCTCGACCCGGTCGAGGAGGTGCACCGGGCCCTGGTCCTTGGCACCCGGGACTACGTCGAGAAGAGCGGCTTCACCGACGTCGTCGTCGGCCTGTCCGGCGGCATCGACTCGACGCTCGTGGCCTGCATCGCCGCCGAGGCGCTCGGCCCCGAGCACGTCCACGGCGTGGCCATGCCGAGCCGCTACTCCTCCGAGTCCTCCGAGGGCGACGCGGCCATCCTCGCCCGCAACCTCGGGATCGACTACCGCATCGTCGCCATCGAGCCGGCGCACGCCGCCCTCCTCGGGATGGTCGAGGTCGACGGGCTGGCCGAGGAGAACCTGCAGAGCCGCATCCGCGGCCTGACGCTGATGGCGCTGTCGAACCAGCACGGCTGGCTGGTCGTCACCACCGGCAACAAGAGCGAGCTGGCCGTCGGCTACTCCACGCTGTACGGCGACACCGCCGGCGGGTTCGCCGTCATCAAGGACGTGCCGAAGACGCTCGTCTTCCGCCTGACCGCCGCAGTCAACGAGCGGGCCGGTCATGAGGTGGTGCCGCCCGCGGTGCTGACCAAGCCGCCGTCGGCCGAGCTGCGCCCGGACCAGCGGGACGACGACAGCCTGCCGCCCTACGACCTGCTCGACCCCCTGCTCGAGGCCTACGTGGAGCGGGACCTGACCAAGGCCGAGCTGGTGGCGGCCGGCTACGACACCGAGCTGGTCGACCGGATCACCCGCCTGGTCGACGTGGCCGAGTACAAGCGGCGCCAGAGCCCTCTCGGCGTGCGGGTCACACCCAAGTCCTTCGGGAAGGACCGCCGCATCCCGATCGTGAACCGCTACCGCGGCTGAGCCCGCAAGAACGACACAGAGCGCGCCTCAGCGCCGGCCTCCTCCGAGGGGGGGATGGAGGAAGCCGGCGCCGGGTGCTGGTGCTGCGCTTCGGAGGGGGGGGTTTCCGGCGCAGCACGCCCCGCCGCCCGGAGGCGGCTGGGGGATCTTGGAGGTTCTGCAGGAGAAGAACGAATCCGGGGCCAAGACGTTCCCTGGCTCGGTGTGAAATCGGTCACAGAGGCTTGCACTGCTTAGGTTACCCATGTTCACCTAACGGTGTTCACCCGACCTAGGAGGATCCCGTGCTCGAGCGCCTCGCCCGCTTCGTCGTTCGTCGTCGCCAGGCCATCCTGGCCGTCACCGGGCTCGTCCTCCTGGCATCGGGCGCCTTTGGCTCGGGGGTCTTCGGCGCCCTGAAGACAGGCGGGTTCGAGGACCCGTCCGCCGAGTCGACCCGGGCGGCCCGCCTGGTCGAGGACCGGTTCGGCCAGGGCGACCCGGACATCGTCCTGCTCGTCACCGCCAAGGACGGGCGGTCGGTCGACGACCCGGCCCTCGCCTCGGCGGGCACCGCCCTCACCGCCGAGCTTGGGGGGGAGGCGGACGTGATGCAGTCGGTGTCCTACTGGACCCTCGGCCGCCCACCGCCGCTCAGGTCCACCTCGGGCGACCGGGCGTTGGTGCTCGCCCGGCTGGGGGGCGACGACACCCATGTCGACGAGCGGGTGGGCGACCTGCTGCCGCGCTACACCCGCGACGACGGGCTCATCACCGTCGAGGTGACCGGGTACCGGGCGGCGTTCACCCAGGTGAGCACCACGATCGAGTCCGACCTGGCCCGGGCCGAGTCCATCGCCTTCCCCCTCACCGCGCTCGCCCTGATCCTGGTCTTCGGATCCGTCGTGGCGGCCGGCATGCCCCTCGCCGTCGGGGTGCTCTCCATCATCTCGACCTTCGCCGCCCTCCACGCCATCGCCCTGGTCACCGACGTCTCGATCTTCTCGCTCAACCTCACCACGGGGCTCGGGCTCGGCCTGGCCATCGACTACTCGCTGTTCATCGTGAACCGGGTGCGGGAGGAGCGGCGGAAGGGCTTCTCCAACGACGAGGCGGTGGTGCGCAGCGTCCTGACCGCCGGCCGGACGGTGCTGTTCAGCGCCTTGACGGTGGCCGCATCGCTGGCCGCCCTCCTGGTGTTCCCCCTGTACTTCCTGCGTTCGTTCGCCTACGCCGGCATCGCCGTCGTGCTCGCCGCCGCCATCGGAGCCGTCGTCGTGCTGCCGGCGCTTCTCGCCGCCCTCGGGAGCAACCTCGAGCGGTTCCGCATCCTGAAGCGGGAGCCGAAGCTGGAGGGCACGGGCTTCTGGCACTCGTTGGCCACCACCGTGATGCGGCGCCCGGTGGTCATCGCCCTGGTCGTCGGTGCCCTCCTCCTGGCCCTGGGAGCGCCCTTTGCCGGCGTCCGCTTCGGCCTGCCCGACGACCGGGTGCTGCCGCGGTCGGCCAGCACCCGCCAGGCGGCCGACGTCCTCCGACGCGAGTTCTCGAGCCGGGAAACCGCCGCCCTGTCGGTGGTGGCCCCGGGCGCGTCGCCCGGCGACCTCGACGGCTACGCCGCCAGCC
>JBKJUI010000380.1:0-6590 GCA_046590775.1 Acidimicrobiales bacterium | reverse complement strand
GTCGTCGGAGGCGTGGTGGCCGGCGGCGTTGTCGGCCGGGGTGCGGACCCCGGTGACGCCTGGGTCGCGGGGGCCGGGGCCGGGGCCGGAGCGGGCGCCGGCCGGGCGGTGGTCGGTGGGGTCGTCGGCGGCGGCGCCGGCGCGGCGGCCCGGGCCACCGCCGGGCCAGCCACCGGAGCCTGGACCGGGTTGGACGGGAGCGCAGCGGGCTTGGCCGAGGCCACCTCCTGCGCCGTGGCGGTGCTGCCGTCGCCGGCCCGGCCCAGGGCGCCGGCGCCGGCGGCCAGGGCCAGCACCACGGCCAGGCCGGCGGGGAGGAAGCGGATGGCCGGCGGCCGAGTCGTGGCCGGCCGCGTGCCGACGGTGTCGAGCGGGTCGTCGCGCTCGGACTTCCGGGACGGTGCGCTGCGCTGCAGTAGGGCGCGGGCGGCGCCGAGCTGGACGGCGGTCAGGCCCACGAGGCACAGGACGCCGAGCCACCAGCCGGAGCCGTCGCCGAGCACGGTGGCGGAGACGGCGGTGGCGGCCCACTTCGCCGGGACCAGCAGGCGGAGGGCTTCGATCGCCGCGCCGCGCTCCTCGGCCCACGGCCCGGCGAGCGCCAGCTGGGCGACGAGGACGACCGGGAGGGCCGTCATCGCCTTCTCGGAGCTGGATGCCCACGAGGACACCAGCAGGCCGGTGGCCACGGCAGCCACCCCGACCAGGAGGGCGACGACGACCACCTCGACGGTGCCCACCCCGAGAGCGGGTCCCCCGCCCGGCGCCTCCTGGTGGATCAGGGCGATCGCCGCCAGCGGGAGCACTTGCAGCGCGGTGAGCCCGGAGAGGAAGACGGCCTTGCCCGTGAGGTAGGTGGAGAGCGAGACACCAGCCCCGACCTCGCGGCGCAGGATGTGGCGCTCCTTCACCACCTCGCGAGCGGCGCCGGCCGCACCGAGCCAGCCGATGGTCATGGCGAGGAAGAAGGCGAAGGTGGCGGCCTTCGGCGCCGTGGCGAGGGCCTCGCCCTCGGGGCCCGACGGGGGCTGGAGGGTGCCGCCGGGCAGCACGGCCCACAGCAGCAGCCCGATGACGGGGCCGGCCGCCAGGGAGAGGAACAGGGTGCGACGGTCGGACGAGGCGATCTGCACGGCTCGGTGCAGCAGGGTGCGGAGGTGGCCCGAGCGGTCGGCGTGGTCGCGACCCCTCGGAGGTGCTCCGGCTCCGGCCGGCTCGCCCGTCGAGGCAGCCCAGCCCTCACGGGCCGGGCGCGGCCGGGAGGTCCGGTCGGCGGCCCGGGTGATGGCCTGGTGGCTGGCGAACCTGGCCTTCCACTTCGTCGCCGGGTCGGTCGAGAGGGCGGCGTAGGCGTCGGCCGGGTCGTCCCAGTCGAAGTAGCTCGCCGCCTCGGTGGGGGTGCCGAAGAAGGCGACCGTGCCCCCGCAGGCCAGGAACAGGACCCGGTCGCACACCTCGAGCGCCCGCACGCTGTGGGTGATGGCCAGGATGGTGCGGCCCGTGTCGGCCAGGCCGCGGAGGTTGGCGAAGACGGACCGCTCGAAGCCCGGGTCCAGGCCGGCGGTGGGCTCGTCGAGCACGAGCAGGTCGGGATCGCCCAGCAGCTCGACGGCGACGTTGGCCCGCTTGCGCTCGCCTCCGGACAGGTCGGAGAGGCGCGTGCCGGCCCGGCTGGCCAGGCCGAGCTCGGCCAGGACGGCGTCGACGCGCTGACGCCGCTGCGCCGGGGTGGCGTCGGTGCGCAGGGCGGCGGCGTGGTCGAGGGTGCGCCGCAGGCTGAGCTGCGGGTGGGTGGCGTCGTCCTGGGGGACCCCGCCGACCCGGCCGTGGCCGGACCGGCCGTCCTGGCCGCTGGTCGTGACGCGCACCGAGCCCGCCGACAGGTTCAGCTGGCCGAGGAGGGCCTTGGCCAGCGACGTCTTCCCGGCGCCCGTGGGGCCGACGACGGCGACGAGCCATCCCTGCTCCACGGCGAAGCTCACGTCGTCGAGCAGGCTGGTGCCATCGGGCGCCGTGCTCGACGCACCCCGCACCTCGAGGATCGGGCTGGCGCTCATCGAGGGGTGGTGCTCGTCAGCGTGGCGCTGGTGTCGCTCACCACGCGGGTGGACAGCAGGCCGAGGGCAGTGGCTCTCACATCGATCACCTCGTGTTGGACTAGTGGGAGTCGGTCGACCGTGGACACCGTGGACGTCAGCCGCACCGTCCCCTGGACGGTGCCGGAGACGGTGAAGGTGCGCTGGACGGTCACGGCGGGCACGGACGTCCCGCCGACCGTCACCGTGCCGGCGCTCGCCACGCTGGCCGTCTGGTTCAGGCCGACGCTTCCGTCGCTCGAGCGCACCGACCAGCTCCACGACGCTCCGGGGTCGGTGCGGACGAAGGCCAGTGGTGACGGCGGACGGAAGGTGAGGGTCTTGGACCCGGCGGTCAGGCTGAACGAGACGAGGTCGACCCCGCCGGCGTTGGCCCGCTGGAGGAGCACGAGGCCTCCAGGCACGCCGACCGTGCGGTGCTGCTGCTCGCTGCCGCGCTGCTCCACCACGAGCGAGCCCGAGCTCGGCACCGATGCCGCCTTGCCGTCGACCGAGCTGCTGCCGCTGATGCGCAGCGGGTAGCTGCCTGCGTCCGGCTGCAGCCGGACCTGGGCCTCGGCCTTCGCCGGCGGCGCTGGTGCTGCTGCCGCCGCCGCCTTGGTCGCCGCCGTTGTGCTGGCGGCCTTGGCCTTGGCCGCCGTCGCCGCGGTCGGGGCCGGGCCCTGCGCCGGGGTGGTCTGCGTGCCGGCCGCAGCGGCCCCAGCCGCGGTCTGCAGGCCGACGGGAACGGTCCCCGGAGCCGCCGGGCTCCCGAGCTCCTCGGAGGGCTCGGCCAGCCCGACGACCGGTTGGGCGACGGTGCGAGCGGTGACCGACGGAGTGGTGAAGACGGCGATCACCCCGCCGGCCAGCACGACGGCTATGGACCAGCCGAGTGAGCGGAGCACCGGCTGGCCGCGACCGATACCTGGGGAAAGGGGCACCATTGCCACGCGCTACCTCGGAACGATCGAAGACGGACATCTCCCCATCGACCCTTCTGCCCGGTCACCCGATGGCCCTACCGGGCCATTGTGCGTGACTAAGCCGTGCACCACCCGCCCAGGTGGGGCCTCACGGTGGGCGACCCGTAGCCAGCTCGGGGCTCAGCACAGCTGGTCGAGCAGCGCTGGGAGGTCGAGGACGGCGAAGGAGATCTGCTGGTCGCCGAAGCCGTAGGGCAGGACGACGAGATCGCCGTGGCGCATCCCGCCGCAGGAGTAGACGACGTTCGGCACGTAGCCGTCCCGCTCCGAGTCGTCGGCCAGGAGCAGCGGCCGGTCGGTCGTGCCCACCACCTTGGTGGGGTCCTCGAGGTCGAGCAGCAGGGCACCGAGGCCGTAGGTGCGCATGGCCCCCACACCGTGGGTGAAGACCAGCCACCCCCGCTCGGTCTCGATCGGCGGCCCGCAGTTGCCGGCCTGGATCACCTCCCAGGGTCGGAGGGGTGTGTCGAGGGTGACGGCGCTCTGCCAGCAGAGGCGGTCGCGTGAGCGGGTGATCGAGCTGCGCTCGCGGTCCCACCGGGACAGGCTGAGGTACTCGCCGCCAAGCGTCCGTGGGAACAGGGCCATGCCCTTGTTCTTGGCCGCCGGCCCGCTCAGCTGGAGGATGCGGAAGGTGAGGAAGTCGTCGGTCTCGATCAGCTGCGGGGCCACGTTCATACCGTCGTAGGCCGTGTACGTGGCGCAGTAGGTGATCGACCCGTCGGTGTCGACCAGGCGGGTGAAGCGGGCGTCCTCCATCCCGCGCGACTCGGTGGGCCCGGCCGGGGAGAGCAGGCGCTCGTCGATGCGGCTCTCCGCCGGGAACGTGACCTCGTAGTGGTTGAAGGCGATCCACTCCAGCCGCTGGATCGTCTCGAGGGCCGGGCGCCGGCGCAGCAGGCGGGGGTCGATCTCGGCGATGGCGGCCTCGAGCGAACCCTTGTCGAAGGGGTCGCTGAGCCGGTCGAGCACGAACGCGGCCGTCTCGTCGTCGGCGTCGTGCTCCTGCAGCTGGGCCCAGAAGGCGTCGTGGTCGAACGCGGCCTGGACCGGCTGGCCGACGTCGAGGAAGGGACCGGGCTCGTCGACCCGGATGCTCCCGCCGCCGTCGACGACGCCGGTGCGGAAGGCGATGCAGGAGAAGTGGCCCTCCCCGACGGCGCGGGCGCCCATGATGAAGCGGAGCTCTCCCGGGGCCAGCCCGCTCTGGTCGGGGTGCTCCACCATCGACGGGTTGGTGAGCGCAGCGCCCTCGGTGGCGTACTCGGCGGTGAAGTAGGCCCCGATCAGCAGCTCGCGGTCCTCGGACACGGCCTCGCCGGCGACCATCCGGGGCGCCATGAGGTCGAAGTGCCGCTCGAAGATCGAATCGAGGTTGCGGTGGCGGGCCGTGAAGCGGGCGCGGAGGTCGGCCAGCGCTTCGTTGACCTCGGCATCGGTCAGCTCCAGCACCCTCTCGAGGACGCCCCGGGCCCGCGAGTGGTGGCCGGGCAGCTCCTCACCGGGGACGAAGAGCCGGGCGATGACGCGCGCCGGGTCGGGCGAAAGGCGCGGCGACGTGCGGCTGAGCGGGTTGTCGGTCATCGTCCGGCCTGGTCGGCCAGCCGGCGGCCCTGCTGGAGGGTGCCCAGGTAGGCGAGGGTGGACTCGGCCCCCTGGTTGGCGTTGTGGCCGTCGGCCTCGAGGCCGTCGAATCCGCCGCCGGTGGCCGGGTCGAACATGGGGGTGCCCACGTCGTTGGCGCCGAGGAACCAGCCAACGGCGAGGCGCAGGCCGTCGCGCCAGCGGTCGTCGCCCGTGACGTCGAGGGCCCGGACGCAGGCGTCGGCCGCCGCCTGCGCCTCGATCGGCTGCTGGTCGAACGCCGGACGGGCCTCGCCCTGGGTCCATCCGGCCACGGGCGTCAGCGAGAGGTGCCCGTCCCGGGTCTCGGTGCCCAGCAGCCAGTCGAGCAGCACGAGCCCATCCTGGACCAGGTCCGGATCACCCAGCGCGGATCCCGCGGCGATGCGGGCCTCGACCATGGTGGCGTTGCCGTAGGTGAGCCGGGGCTCGGGCCAGGGCCATGCCGGATCATCGGACGGGCGGACGAATGACGACGTGGCGTCGGCGAGGAGGCGCCGGGCGCCTTCGTGGTCGGGAAGGGCACGCAGGATGGCGGCTGCCCCGAGCACGGCGCAGGCCGTGGCCCGCGGGTGCGGTGAGCGGACCCGGCACCCGAGGTCGAAGCAGACGAGCGCCTCGGCCCGCACCTCGGCCCTGGGGTTCGTCTCGACGGCGATCCCGAGGCCCCAAAGCGCGCGGCCCCACCAGTCGCCGTCGCCGGGCTCGTCCTCGAATCGGCGGTCGTAGCCGAGCCGGTTGCGGAACCGGCCGTCGGGCCCCTGGGCGTGCGACAGGAGGGCCAGGCACCGCTCGGCCAGACGGACGGCCTCGGGGGGCGGCGCCTCCTCGCGGCTGATGACCAGGAGGGCGCGGGCGTTGTCGTCGACGCAGTAGCCGTGGCTCCGCCGCGGAATGGCCCCCCGGGCGTGCTCGAACAGGCCGGTGTCGTCGCTGAGGCGGAGCAGGTGGTCGAAGGTGAGGGCCGGAACGCCAGGCCGGACGGTCGGGGGGAGCGCCACCAGCCTCGGCGCCTGGGTCACGCCACCGCCACGCCGCGCGCCCTGCGGAGCGTCGAGGCCAAGGACCGGTACTGCTCGCCCACCGCCGTCCAGCTGAGGCTCGGGGCCAGCGCCGCCGCTCCGTCGACCATCCGCTGGTGCAGCCCGGGCTCGGTGAGCACCCGGCGCACGGCGTCGGCGATGGCCTCGGGGTCGTGGCGGGGGACGAGGAGCCCGACCCCGCCGCCGAGGAGCTCGACCGCGTGGGGGAAGCTCGAGGAGATGACCGCCTTGCTGGCGGCCACGGCTTCGATGAGCACGCCCGAGGTGACCTGGTCGACCGAGTCGTAGGGGAGGAGCACGAGGTGGGCGGCGGCGATGGTCCGCTGCAGGGCGTCGCGGTCGGAGTAGCCGTCCTGGAACTCGACCAGGTCGTCGACCCCAAGCGCTGCAGCTCTGGACCGCAGCTCGTCGCGGTAGCCCTCGCCGTCCTGCTCCAGGACGTTCGGGTGGGTCTTCCCCACGATGGTGTAGCGCGGCAGCACGTCGAGGTCGCGCAGGTACGACAGCGCCTCGATCCCCCACTCGATGCCCTTGCCGGGCCCGAGGAGGCCCCACGTCAGGATGATGGGACGCTCGGCCGCCGGAGCCGGGCCGAGGTCGGGGGCCGGTGGGTGGGCCCCGTGGGGGATGACCGAGACCTTCGTCATGTCGACGTCGTAGTCCCGCAGCCGGCGCTGGGCCGTGCGGGTCATGGTGACCAGGCTGTCGGCCGAGCGGCCCAGGGCTTCGATGATCCTGCGCTGGTTCGGGGTGGGGACGTCGAGCACGGTGTGCAGCACGACGACGGTGGGCACCTCGACGCCGTCGACGATGTCGACGACCTCGGCGCCGTCGTCGCCCCCGTAGATCCCGTACTCGTGCTG
>JBKJUI010000302.1:0-3344 GCA_046590775.1 Acidimicrobiales bacterium | reverse complement strand
CTGGGTGACGGTGGTGGTCGGAGGGTGGTAGCGGGCGACCAGCGCACGACGGGGCCGGTCCGAGCGGTTCGGGCCCGAGCCGTGGAGCAAAGCCGGGTGGTGGGCTGACACGTCGCCGGCCCGCAGCACGACGTCGACCGCCGCCGCCTCGTCCACGAAGCCGCGGCCCACCGACACGTTGAACAGCTCGGTGTCCTGCCGCCGGTCGTCGCGGTCGTGGGGGAGGAGCCCGCCGTGATGGGAGCCGGGCACCACCCGCAGGCCGCCGTTCTCGGCGTCGGCGTCGTCGAGGGCCACCCAGAGGGTCACCGCCTCGAGGGGGTCGAGGGCCCAGGTTCCCCCGTCCTGGTGCCAGGCCGCAGGTCGGCCGGTGCGGGCCGGCTTCACCACCCAGCAGGACGAGAAGAGGACGACGCCGGGGCCGAGCAGCGCCTCGACGAGGTCGAGCAGGCGGGGATGGGCCACCGCGGCCAGCCAGGCGGGGTCGTCGACCACCGCACCGGCCAGCAGGCCTCCGGCTGCGGCCTCCGGTCGGGCGGCCAGCAGCCGGTCCAGGTCCTGGCGCCACCGGAGCAGGGACGACGAGTCGACCACCTGGCGGGCCACCGCCCAGCCGTCGGCCAGCCAGTCCCCCTCGACGTCGACTGCGACCATCCCGGCAGCGTGCCACCGATCGACCCGTCGGACAGGTGCTACAGCCCCGTTGTCAGCCTGGTCACCCGGTCGAGGATCGGCCTCGGCGTGAAGCGCCAGGCCAGGTCGAAGGCCTGGGCGTCGATGCCGACCAGGTAGCGGTCCCTCGGGTTCTTGGCGTCGAGGGCCCGGCCCACGACCCTGGCCACCTGCTTCGGGTGACCCATGAAGGGCTCGGCCAGGCGCAGCAGCTGGGCGCTGCGGGCGTAGGACTCCTGGTAGGCGCTGTCCTCCCTGCCCTCCATGTCGGCCTCGGCGCCGTTGAAGATGTTGGTGCGGAAGGCACCGGGCTCGACCAGGACCACGGCGATCTTGTCGCGGGCCACCTCCATGCGCAGGGCGTCGCTGACGCCCTCCAGCCCGTGCTTGGCCGCCTGGTACCAGCCGGTGAGGGGCGTCGACGCCTTTCCGTAGATGCTGGAGATGTTGATGATCCGACCTCGGCCCTGGAGGCGCATCCGGGGGATGGCCAGGCGGGCCAGCCGGATCGGGGCCACCAGCATGGCCTCGAGGGTGTCGCGCACCTCGTCGTCCTCGACGTCCTCGACCGCCCCGGTGCCGCCGCCGCCGGCGTTGTTCACCAGGCCGTAGAGCGGGCTGAGATCGTTGATCACCGCCTCGCAGCGGGCGGCGTCGGTGACCTCGAGCAGCACGTGGTCGACCTTGACGCCGGCCTCGGCGGCTGCGGCGTGCAGCGCCTCGGCCTTCTCCTCGCTCCGCACGCTTCCGACGGCGGCGTAGCCCCGCCGGGCCACCTCGATGGTGGTGGCGAGGCCGAGCCCGCTGTTGGCTCCGGTGACCAGGACCGTTCGCTTTGCCATGCCGGTAGCCTGGCCTGCCCGGTGCGCAACTTCGGAGACGACCTGGCCACGCTGGGCAAGCGGCTCGAGGAGGCTGAGGGCTACCTCGGCCTGGAGTCGCTGCGCGGCCGCCTGGCCGACCTCGAGCAGCAGGTCGGCGCCCCCGACCTGTGGGACGACCAGGATCGGGGCCGCCGGGTCACCGGCGAGTACTCGGGAGTGAAGGGCGACGTCGACGTGCTCGACGCGCTGCGGGCGCGCTTCGAGGACGTCGAGGTGCTGCACGAGATGGCGCGCGAGGTCGACGACGAGACCCAGGAGGCCGAGATCGCCGCCGAGCTGGCGGCCCTGTTGCGCGCCCTCGACGAGCTCGAGCTGCGCAGCCTCTTCACCGGCGACCACGACGAGCACGACGCCGTCCTGTCCATCAGCGCCAAGGACGGTGGCACCGATGCCCAGGACTGGGCCGAGATGCTGGAGCGCATGTACCTCCGCTGGGCGGAGCAGAAGGGGTTCACCGTCGAGCCGGTCGACCGCTCCGAGGGGACCGAGGCGGGCATCCTCTCCACCGAGCTCATCGTCCGGGGCCGCTACGCCTACGGCCTGCTCACGAGCGAGAAGGGCGTGCACCGGCTGGTGCGCAACAGCCCCTT
Source organism: Acidimicrobiales bacterium (assembly GCA_046590775.1). Classification (GTDB taxonomy): domain Bacteria; phylum Actinomycetota; class Acidimicrobiia; order Acidimicrobiales; family JAUJNH01; genus JAUJNH01. The sequence goes on along the minus strand of JBKJUI010000302.1, from coordinate 1,198 downwards.
CGACTCCCAGCACCGCCGCCAGACCTCGTTCGCCCTCGTGCAGGTGGTGCCGTTCCTCGAGGACGCCCTCAAGGAGGTGGACATCGACGACAAGGACATCAGGCTCGACACCTTCCGGTCCTCCGGCGCCGGCGGCCAGCACGTCAACAAGACCAGCTCGGCCATCCGCATCACCCACTTCCCGAGCGGGATCGTGGTGCAGTGCCAGGACGAGCGGTCACAGCTGCAGAACAAGGAGCGGGCGTTCCAGCTGCTGGCGGTCAAGCTGCTCGAGCTGCGGGAGGAGGAGCGGCGCGAGGAGCTGGCCCGCCTGAACGGCGAGGTGACCAAGACCCAGGCCTGGGGCAGCCAGATCCGCAACTACGTCACCAGCCAGTACAACATGGTGAAGGACGACCGCACCAAGCACGAGACGTCGAACGTGCAGGCGGTGTTCGACGGCGATCTCGACGCCTTCATGGAGGCGTACCTGCGCTGGCGGCGGGCCTCGACCTAACCGTTTCCGCTGGGGGATGCCTGGGTGGCGCCGGGGTCCGCTGGTACCCTGGCAGGGTCCATGATCCGCCTCGAGAACGTCACGAAGACCTACAAGAACGGCACCATGGCGGTGCGGAACATGTCGGTCGACATCGCCAAGGGGGAGTTCGTCTTCCTGGTGGGGTCCTCCGGCTCGGGCAAGTCGACCTTCCTCCGCCTGGTCACCAAGGAGGAGCAGCCCGACCCCGAGGGCGGCCAGATCTGGGTGGCCGGCAAGGACCTGAACAGCCTCACCCCGTGGAAGGTGCCGTTCCTGCGTCGCAACGTGGGCTGCATCTACCAGGACTTCAAGCTGCTCCCCAACAAGTCGGTGTACGAGAACGTGGCCTTCGCCCTCGAGGTCATCGGCCGGCCCAAGAACGTCGTCAAGACCCAGGTGCCCCAGATCCTGGACCTCGTGGGCCTCGGGAAGAAGTCCGAGAACCTGCCGACCGAGCTCTCCGGCGGTGAGCAGCAACGGGTGTCGATCGCCCGGGCCTTCGTGAACCGGCCGCTGATCCTGCTGGCCGATGAGCCCACGGGCAACCTCGACCCCAACACTTCGGTCGGCATCATGCGCCTGCTCGACCGGATCAACCGCACCGGCACGACCGTGGTCATGGCCCCCCACGACCAGGGCATCGTCGACCAGATGCGCCGCCGGGTCATCGAGCTCGACCGG
>JBKJUI010000300.1:0-2832 GCA_046590775.1 Acidimicrobiales bacterium | reverse complement strand
CCTTGACCTCATCCCAGATGGCGGCCCGGCGCAGACTGCGCTCGACCAGCTCGTCCATGTTCCCCTTGTAGCCCGCGACCTTCGGCCCGAAGGCGACGTTGTCGTAGATGGACTTGGGGAACGGGTTGGGCTTCTGGAAGACCATGCCCACGCGCCGGCGCACCTCGATGGCGTCCACCCCCGGCCCGTACAGGTCCTCACCGTGGTAGGTGAGCGAGCCGTCGACCCTGGTTCCCGGGATGAGGTCGTTCATCCGGTTGAGGCAGCGCAGGAACGTGCTCTTCCCGCACCCGGAGGGCCCGATGAGCGCGGTGATCTGCCGCTCCCGCACGGTGAGGTTGACGTCCGACAACGCCCGGAAGCTCCCGTACCAGAAGTCGAGGGAGCTGGCCCGGAACACCTCGGCCTGGCTCACCTGCCCCGCCTCGCCGGGGTGCACCGCAGCACCGACCTCGGGTCGGACCGAGACGGCGGTGCTGTCGTCCGGGGGGGCCACAGCTCCCAGCATCGCTGGCCGGGAACCGTCGGGCAAACCGTCCGGGCGGATGTGGCCTGGTTTCTGGGATCAGATGTCGGATGTTCGTCGGTGGTTCATCTGGCGTTCATCCAGGGGGCAGGCCCCCGCTACCCTCCCGCTCTACGTTCGACCCGATGTCGCCGCCTGCCGTCGCCATGCCGGCCGACGAGCGACGCCGGCTCGTCCGAAGTGGTCCCCGCCGGGCCGACGATGGCTTCCGCTACCTGACCCTGGCCTCCGGCCTCCTCGTCCTCGTCGTCCTGGTGCTGATCGCCTGGTCAACCACCAGGGAGGCGTGGCCGGCCTTCCGGGAGGAGGGCCTCGGGTTCCTCACCAGCAGCCGGTGGGCGCCGAACGAGGGGGCGTTCGGTGCCCTGGCCTTCGTCTACGGCACCTTCTTCGTCTCGCTCATCGCCCTGGTCTTCGCGGTGCCGGCGTCGATCGGCATCGCGCTGTTCATCACCGAGCTGGCCCCAGGGGCGGCCCGGAGGGTCACCACCTTCGTGATGGACCTGCTCGCCGCCGTCCCCTCGGTGGTGTTCGGCCTGTGGGGCGTCAGCGTGCTCGCCGTCGAGGCACCGGGGCTCTACCGCTCCATCGGCTCGCCGCTGGCCGCCATCCCGGGCGTGGGCGGCGCCTTCGGCGAGCCGTACAACGGCAAGTCCTTCCTGTCGGCCGGCCTCATCCTGGCGCTGATGATCACGCCGATCATCACCTCGATCACCCGTGACGTCTTCGAGACCACGCCACGGGGGCAGAAGGAGGCGGCCCTGGCGCTCGGAGCCACCCGCTGGGAGATGATCCGCGGCGCCGTGCTCCCCCACTCCCGGGCGGGCGTCATCGGTGCGGTGCTGCTCGGGCTGGGTCGGGCCATGGGCGAGACGATCGCCGCCGCCCTGGTCATCGGCAGCGGCTCGCAGATCTCCGGCCACCTGTTCGCCTCCGGCGACGCCCTCGCGGCGCGCATCGCCAACGAGTTCGGCGAGGCAACCGACATCTGGCGTTCAGCCCTCATCGGACTCGGCGTGGTGCTCTTCGCCCTGACGATCGTGGTGAACCTGGCTGCCGCCGCCATCGTCTCCCGCTCCACCAGGAAGGCGGGTTGATGGCCGCCGCCACCTCGGTGACGACCGAACGGCGATCGCTCAGCCGGTCGTCGATCTCCCGCGGCCGGCGGGCCCGCAACACCCTGGCCACGGTCCTGGTCTACGTGGCCCTCACGTTCGCCCTGCTGCCGCTTGGCCTGGTCCTGTACTACGTCGTGTCCAAAGGGCTCGGCGCCATCGACGTCGGCTTCCTCACCGAGGAGCTGCCCGCCCAAGTGCGCAGGGCGACCGGCGGCATCGGCCCGGCCATCGGCGGCACCCTCGTCGTCACCGGCTTCGCCACGCTGCTGGCCGTCCCGCTCGGGATCCTGGCGGCCGTCTACCTGCACGAGTACGGCGGGCGGAACCCGGTCGCCTCGGTCGTGCGGTTCCTCTCGAACGTGATGGCCGGGGTGCCGAGCATCGTGATGGGGCTGTTCATCTTCACCGTCTTCGTCCTGCCCACCGCATCCGACAGCGCCAACGGCAGGGGTGGCATCTCCGGGCTGGCCGGTGGGCTGGCGCTGGCCTGCCTCATGCTTCCCATCATCATCCGGACGACCGAGGGGATGCTGCGCCTCGTTCCCGACGAGCTGCGCGACGCGGCCTACGCCCTCGGCACCTCGAAGAGCCGGACGATCGTCACGGTGGTCCTGCCGGCGGCGCTGCCAGGCATCACGTCGGGGGCGCTGCTGGCCGTGGCCCGGGCCGCAGGGGAGACGGCGCCGCTGCTGTTCACCATCGGTGCCTCGCGCCAGTACAACTGGACGCTGTCGGGGCCGACCACCGCCTTGTCCACCCAGATCTTCTCGAACGCCCAGACCGGCTTCCCGGCTGCCATCGACCGGGCCTGGGGAGCCGCCCTCACCCTGATCGTGCTCGTGCTCCTGCTCTCCACCGTCGCCCGGATCGTGGCCGCCCGGTTCACCGTCCGCTGATGCTGCTCGACACGAACGACGACGGCGTTGCCTCGCCCGGCCTCTGGGCGTTGTCCTGATGGCACGGCGTCGGGGTCAGGTGGTCGAGCACTGCCGGCGCGCCTGCCTACCGTGGCAGGCATGGCGAAGCTGAGCGGCCGCCGGTTGGCGGCCCGGGTCGAGGCGCTGGCCGCCCGGCTCGACCACATGCCGGCGACCGGTCGGGACGGGATCAAGGCGTCGCTCGCCCGACTCGAGGCGGCGGTCGCCGTCTCCTCTGCCGCCCAGCAGGAGGCCGAGACCCGACTGACCC
>JBKJUI010000480.1:0-4777 GCA_046590775.1 Acidimicrobiales bacterium | reverse complement strand
GCCTCGTTCATGCGGCCGAAGAACCGCAGCACCTCGAAGTCGACGACGCCGGCCAGCAGCTCGTCCTTGCCCCCGGGAAAGTGGCGGTACACCGTGGCCCGGCTGAGGCCCGCCTCCCTGGCGGCGTCCTCGACCGTGGTCTTGGCCAGCCCGCAGCGGGCGACAGAGGCATAGGCGGCTTCGAGGATGCGCGTGCGCACGTCCTGTCCGGCCACGGCGCCAGCGTAGGTTCGCTCTGCGACCGGAACGGGGAGGAGCCGGGCTGAGACGCGAACGCTCCCAGGCCGATCCGACCTGGGAGCGTCACGACCTCACCTATCGCTGCTGCCCCCGGAGCAGCTGGCCGTCTCAGGGAGCGCTGTGCCTCGGTGCGTCACCCGGCGGGCAGTACGGGATGCTGGAGTGGGCCTGGTGGGTGCCGTGGTTGCGGTGGGGCACCGCTGCGTGGGCGTTGCTGGTGACGCCGTGCTCGCATCCGGTGTGCGTAGCGCTGGCACCCGATGCCGAGCTGACCACGATCCCTGCTCCCAGTACGAACATGGCAGCGAACCTTCGCATGAAAAAGCTCCTCGGCTGTTGGGGACGTTCTCGCACAGAACGACCGGAACGTCCTCTCGAACATAACCATTCTCCCTCCGTTCCGAACCCCATTTTCCCATCCCGCACGTGCCGAACGCCGCAGCTTCGCTCTTGTGCAGGACGACCTCAGGCCTGGCGCTCCGGCAGGACGTGGTCGGCGAAGCGGTCGCGGAGGGTCTTCTTCGAGAACTTGCCGACCGAGGTCTTCGGGACCTCCTCGATGAAGACGACGTCGTCGGGCAGCCACCACTTGGCCACCCGCGGCGCCAGGAACTCGAGGACCTCGTCCTTGGTGAGCGTCTCGCCGGCCTTCACCACGACGCAGGCCAGCGGGCGCTCCACCCACTTCGGGTGGGGGACGGCGATCACCGCCGCCTCCTGCACCTTCGGGTTGGCCATCAGCTCGTTCTCGATGTCGACCGAGCTGATCCACTCGCCACCTGACTTGACCAGGTCCTTGGTCCTGTCGACCAGGTGGATGTAGCCGTCCGGGCGGATGGTGGCGACGTCGCCGGTCTTCAGCCAGCCGTCGGCGGTGAAGGACTCGGGCGAGCGGGGGTCGTCGTAGTACGAGCTGGCGATCCACGGCCCCCGCACCTGCAGCTCACCCGAGGCCGTTCCGTCCCAGGGCAGGACGTTCGCCGTCTCGGGCTCGACGATGCGGGCCTCGACCAGAGGGGCGGCGATGCCCTGCGTGGCCCGGATGTCGGCCTTCTCGTCGTCGGACAGGCCGGCCAGCGAGCTGCGCAGACGGCCGGTGGAGGCGATGGGGCTGGTCTCGGTCATGCCCCAGGCCTGCATGATCGGGTGGCCGACAGCGTGGCGGAAGCCCTCCGAGAGCGCCTTTGGCACCGCCGAGCCACCGGCCACCACGCGGGTGAGGGCGCTGAAGTCGCGGCCTTCGAGCAGCGGCAGGCAGCCCATCCAGATCGTCGGCACGCCGGCGGCCAGGGTGACCCGCTCCTGCTCCATCAGGTCGACGAGGGCGGCCGGGGTCATGTTCGGCCCCGGCATGACGAAGTCACTGCCGGCGAAGACGCCGGCCTGGCACAGGCCCCAGGCGTTGGCGTGGAACATCGGAACCACCGGCAGGATGACGTCGGCCTCGCAGACCGCAGCCGAGTCGGCGAGCATGGCCCCGAGGGAGTGCAGGACGGTCGACCGATGGCTGTAGACCACGCCCTTCGGGTTGCCGGTGGTGCCGCTCGTGTAGCACATGGCCGCAGCGCTGTCCTCGTCGGCGACGTCGAACTCGACGGCGCTGCCGCTGTCAGCCAGCAGCTGCTCGTAGTCGTACCAGCCCTCGGGCAGGTCGCCAGGGACGCCGTCGTCCATCACGACGGTGTGCTTCACGGTGGTGAAGGTGCCGGCCACCTTCAGGTAGAGCGGCAGCAGCGACTTGTCGACGAACACCACCTCGTCGTCGGCGTGGTTGGCGATGTAGGTCAGCTGCTCGGGGAACAGGCGGATGTTGAGGGTGTGCAGCACCCGGCCGGTGCACGGGGCGGCGAAGTACAGCTCGAGGTGCCGCGCCGTGTTCCACCCGAACGTGCCCACCCGGCCGTCGGCCGAGATGCCGAGGGCGTCGAGGACCCCGCCGAGGCGGCGGGTGCGGTCGCACCACTCGGCGAAGGTGGTGCGGTGCCGGGCGCCGCCGGCCAGCCCGGTCACGATCCGCTTGTCCGGGAACAGCTGCTCGGCTCGCCGGAAGATCATCGGCAACGTCAGCGGCACATCCTGCATCAGGCCCTTCATGGGTCCCCCTCGTTGCCTCGTGGATACCGGATGAAACGCTACTGCCGGGTTGCGCAGCGACGGGGGGCGGCTACCGTCGACCGCCGTGGCCGAGGCAGAGACCCCGACGCGGCCCCAGCCACCCCGGTGGGTCCTGATCGCGCTCCTCACCGGCGTCGGTCTCCTGCTGGTGGCCTCGAACGTCGGCAACATCTTCTACGCCACCCTGGTCGAGCGGCACCCTGCGGTGCTGCTGACGCTGAACTCGACGAACCGGGTGCTGGTCGGCGTCACCAACCAGCTCGACGCCCTCACCTACTACGGCATCGGCTTCGTTCGCCTGCTGGTGGCGGATCCGCTCTTCTACCTCCTCGGCCTGTTCTACGGCGACGCCGCCATCCGCTGGATGGAGCGGAAGATGGGCGACGGGGCCACGATGATCATCTGGTTCGAGAAGGCCTTCAAGAAGGCGAAGTACCCGATCGTCCTGATCGCGCCGAACAACCCGGTCTGCCTGCTCGCCGGCGCCACCGGGATGCGGGTGCCGGTCTTCCTGGCCCTGAACGCCGTGGGCACCGTCGGACGGCTCTACCTGGCCCGCCTCTTCGGCAAGGCCTTCACCGCCCCCATCTCGGCGGTGACCGGGTTCCTCGACCGCTACCGATGGCCCATCCTGGCCGTGTCGATCGCCCTGTTCGCCCTCCAGTCGGCGCTGAAGAAGCAGCAGGGGAAGGCGCCCGGCGGGGTGGGCGACCTGACCGAGCTGAAGGAGGAGATCGACGCCTCGTACAAAGACGGTGGACCGTCGGCGCCGGCCCCGGGTGGGACCGACACCGAGGACACCGGCCGGGGGGCGGGGGCCGAGGACCACCGGTGACCGGCGTGGCCGTGGTCACCGGCGGCTCGAGCGGCATCGGGGCGGCATGCGTGCGGCGCCTGGCATCAGACGGCTTCGAGGTGGTGGCTGGGGCCCGCCGCCTCGACCGCCTCGAGGAGGTCTGCGGGCCGGTGGGAGCCCGCGCCCTGCCGCTCGACGTCACCGACGACGCCTCCGCAGCCCGGTTCTGCGAGGCGGTCGGCCCCACCTGCTCGGTCTTGGTCAACAACGCCGGCGGCGCCCTCGGCCTCGACCCGGTCGAGCAGGCCGATCTCGACGGCTGGCGCACCATGTTCGAGGCGAACGTGCTCGGCGTGGTCCGCGTCACCAAGGGCCTGCTCCCGGCACTCGAGGCGGCGCACGGCGGAGGGACGGTGGTCGTGATCGGGTCGATCGCCGGCATCGAGCCGTACGAGGGCGGCGCCGGGTACAACGCGGCGAAGCACGCCGTCAGCGCGGTCCGGTCGGTGCTGCGGTACGAGCTGCTGGGACGACCGGTGCGGGTGTGCGAGGTCGACCCGGGGATGGTCGACACCGAGTTCTCCCTCGTGCGCTTCGGCGGCGACGCACCACGGGCCGCCGCCGTCTACGAGGGCACCACCCCGCTGACGGCCGAGGACATCGCCGACTGCGTCGCCTGGGTGGCCACCCGCCCCCCGCACGTCAACGTCGACCGCCTCGTCGTCCAGCCCCGGGACCAGGCCTCGGCCCGCCGGGTCCATCGCTCCTGAGGCGGCCGACCTCCGACCTTCGGGCACCCGTGCGAAGCCTCGGCCGAGATGCCAAACTTCCGTCCTCGTGGGAGCGACGAGCGACGCACAGGTAGGGGCCTGGGCCGCTGGGTCGCTGCTGTTCGGCATCCTCGTGGTGATGGGCGGCATCTTCGGCATCGCCTTCGGCCTCTTCGCCCTGCGAACCATGCACAAGAATCACCGGCCGGGGCGGGTCTGGGCGATCGCCGGCATCGTCGTGGGCATCTGGTGGGTGGTGCTCGGCGCCGACCATCTCTCCCGACAGGCCGGACAGGCCGACCGCGACGCGAGCGGCAGGGTCGTCGACGGCGGCTCCGTCCGTGGCGCCGACCTCCGCACCGGCGACTGCTTCTCGTCGATGCCCGACAACAGCTTCAGGAGCGTGCGGCTGGGGCCGTGCGACCAACCGCACGCCGCCGAGGTCTTCGACTCCTTCACGCTCATCGGAGCGACCTACCCCGGCGACGAGCAGGTGGACACGCTCGCCGACAGCGGCTGCCTCGAACGCCTCTCGGGGTTCGTCGGGTCTGGCCGGCAGGACTTCTTCGCGGTGGGCAACACGGTCCCCACTGCACAGAGATGGGGCAAGGGCAAGCGGGAGGTGCACTGCCTGCTCTTCGCCAAGGACGGGACGCTGCTGCCGGGCGGGACGGCGAAGGCGGCGTGATGGGCGGCGGTCTGAGGTAGCGGACTAGGCGTTTAACCGATTGCGGGCGGCTACCTCAGATGCGGACAATGAAGACCATGCTCGGACACCCCGCCTCCTACACCGCCCATCTGGCGGCCGAGCGCCACGCCCGGTTCGCCGCCGAAGCCGCCGACGGCCGGTGGCGCC
>JBKJUI010000509.1:0-8115 GCA_046590775.1 Acidimicrobiales bacterium | reverse complement strand
GTGCGGGTGGCCAACCGCACCGCCCGCAAGGCGGCCGAGGTCGCCCACCGGGTGGGCGGCACCCCGGTGGCGGTCGGCGACCTGGGCGTGCACCTGGCCGAGGTCGACGTGCTCCTCACGTCCACCTCGTCCGACGACTACGTCCTGACGGCCGACGACCTCCAGGCCGTCCTCGACGAGCGCGCCGGCCGGCCACTCCTCGTCGTCGACGTCGCCGTCCCCCGCGACGTCGACCCGGCGGGCGCCGCCCTCGAGGGGGTCACCCTTCTCGACATGAGCGACATCACCGCCTTCGCCCGCCTCGGCCGCGACGCCCGGGCCGCCGAGGTGCGGTCGGTCGAGGCCATCGTCCACGACGAGGTGACCCGCCACCGGGCCTCCACGGCCAGCCGCGAGGTGGCCCCGCTCGTCGCCTCGCTGCACGAGCGGGCCGAGGCCGTGCGCCTGGCCGAGCTCGACCGGTACCGCACCCGCCTCGCCGGTCTGGACGTCAAGGACCGGGCGGCGGTCGAGGCGCTCACTCGCGGCATCGTGGCCAAGCTGCTCCACGAGCCCACCGTGGGCCTCAAGGACGCGGCGGGAACCGCCGGCGGCGAGCGCCTCAGCGACGCCGTCCGCACCCTGTTCGACCTCTGAGCGTCGCATCGGCGTCGCCGGTCAGCCCTGGGTGCCCCTGGGGTAGGCGCCCAGGACCAGGAGCACGTCGGGCCCCTGCTGGGTGATCCACGCCTCCAGAACCATGTCGTGTCTCTCGCAGGTGCCCTTGAGGGTGGCCGAGGTCGAACCGTCCGTCGGTCGGGCGGCATCTCGGTAGCAGGCCTGACGCATGCGGACGGCCAGCCCGTCGGTCACCGCCGACGCCGACCCGGGGCCGGTGAAGGTCCGGATCACGTGGTCCGAACAGCCCCAGCCGTCGCACTCCTGGCGGGCGGCGGTGTCCTCCCCGAAGCCGGCCGGCACGATCGAGGTGATCTCCGCGTCGAGGGCGCCCTGACCCGGATAGCGGTCGAGGTACCAGGCGGCGAACCCGACGACGACGCCCGGCACCGCCACGATCACGAGCAGCGCGGCCAGGGCGATCCTGGAGCCCCGGAACATGGCTACGGCGAAGAGGACGAACCCGGCGGCGAAGACGAGGGGAGATCCCCACGGCCCCAGGCGGGCGGGGGGCCGGACGAGGAGCAGCAGGCCGCCGAACGTCACGACGGCCAGCAGCAGGGCGATGCGCCAGCGGGCCATGGCCGGCCGTGGTCCTCTCCCGATCAGTCCGGGCGGCGCAGGCGCGAGCGGGGTGGTCATGGGGTGAGGATGCGCCCTCCCTGACCCGACGGCCATGGGGGATTGCCCTCATCGCACGACGGGAGGCGTCGGCACGTCGGCCAGACCGGCGCTGCGCTGGGTCAGGCCCTGAAGCCGGAGAACCTGCTGGTGTCCGGCTTCGGGCGAGCCGGCTCTGGTCGAGGCCGGGAACAAGGTATGGGGGCAATGCCCTGCTCGGCCGGGCGCGGCTGAGCCATGCCGCAGCCTTGGCAGACTGCGGGACGTGAGTCGTCAGCTGCGCATCGCCACCCGGGCATCGCCTTTGGCCCTGTGGCAGGCGGAGCGGGTCGCCGTGCTGCTCGGCCGCCAGTGCGAGGTGGTGGCAGTGGAGAGCCTGGGCGACCGGACCCAGGACCGCCCCATCCACGAGATCGGCGGGCAGGGGGTGTTCGTCAAGGAGGTGCAGGCCGCCGTGCGGCGGGGCGACGCCGACCTCGCCGTGCACTCGGCCAAGGACCTCCCGTCGGGACCGTCGCCGGATGGCCTGGTCCTCGCCTGCGTCCCCGAGCGGGCCGACGTCCGTGACTGCCTGGTCGGCGCCACCCTCGAGCAGCTGGCGCCCGGCGCCGCCGTGGCCACCGGCAGCGTGCGGCGGCGGGCGCAGCTGGTCGCCCTGCGCCCCGACCTGGTCTTCGTCGAGCTGCGGGGGAACATGGCCACCAGGCTGGGGAAGGTCCCGCCGGGCGGGGCCGTGGTCGCCGCGGCCGCCGCCCTGCAGCGCCTCGGCCTGGCCGACCGGATCGCCGAGCTGCTGGACCCGGCCGTCATGCTGCCGCAAGTGGCGCAGGGGGCGCTGGCCGTCGAGTGCCGGGACGACGACGCCGAGGCGCTCGAGCAGCTGGCCGGCATCGAGGACCCGGTGGCCCGCCGCCGGGTCGACGCCGAACGTGCTTTCCTGGCCCGCCTGGGCGGGGGGTGCGACCTGCCCGTGGGCGCCCTGGCCAACGACCTCGGCGGGGGTCGGCTGCGCCTCGAAGGCCTCCTGGCCGACCCCGTCCCGTTCCGGGTCGAGGCCGAGGGCGCCGACCCGGTGGCGCTCGGGCTGGCCGTGGCCGAAGCCGTCCTCGCCGGGGTGGCGGGGTGAGCGCCCCCGGCCCGCCGGCTCCTGCGCCCGGGCCGGACCCCCAGTCGACGCCCGGGACCGTCTACCTGGTGGGCGCCGGGCCGGGGGACCCGGGCCTGCTCACCGTCCGGGCCGCCGAGGTCCTGGCCCGGGCCGACGTGGTGGTCCACGACCGGTTGGCCGAGGCCAGCCTCCTCGACCTGGCGCCGGCCGCCGCCGAGCGCATCGACGTGGGGAAGTCGCCCGGTGGCCCGATCGACCAGGAGGGGATCAACCGGCTGCTCGTCGAGCACGGCCGGTCGGGGCAGGCGGTGGTACGGCTGAAGGGCGGCGACCCGTTCGTCTTCGGCCGCGGCGGCGAGGAGGCGTCGGCCTGCATCGAGGCCGGCGTCCCCTTCGAGGTGGTCCCCGGGATCTCGAGCGCCATCGCCGCGCCGGCCTATGCCGGCATACCGGTGACCCACCGTGGCCTCTCCACCAGCTTCACCGTCGTCACCGGCCACAGCCGCCACTCGGTGGACAGCGAGATCGACTGGACCTCGCTGGCCCGGGCCGGCGACACGATCATCGTGCTCATGGGCGTCAGCCACCGGGCCGAGATCGCCCGTCGACTGGTCGAGGCGGGTCGCCCGCCGACGACGCCGGTGGCCTGCGTGCGCTGGGGCACCCGCCCTGAGCAGCGCACGATCCGCACCACGCTCGCCGGGCTGGGCGAGGCCGCCCTCGAGGCGCCGGTCGCCATCGTCATCGGCCAGGTGGCCGCCCTCGACCTGGGCTGGTTCGAGACCCGCCCCCTCTTCGGCCGGAGCGTGGTGGTCACCCGCTCGCGCGAGCAGGCACCGGGGCTGGCCGCCGCCCTGCGGGCGCAGGGGGCGCAGGTGGTGGAGGTGCCGACGATCGCCATCGCCCCGGCGCCCGACCGGGGCGCCGGGCTGTTCGCCGCCGTCGCCCGGCTCCACGGGGCCGGGTCGGGGTGGGTGGTGCTGACCTCCACGAACGGGGTCGACGCCCTCTTCGCCTCGGTGCACGACGCCCGGGACCTCGGCGGGGTCCGGGTGGCGCCCGTGGGGAGGGCCACCGCCGACGCCCTGCGCCGCCGCGGGATCGTCGCCGACCTCATCCCGCCGAAGTCCAACGCCGAGAGCCTGGTCGCCGCCTTCCCGATGGCCCCGAGGGGTGGCGGGCGGGTGCTGCTGCCCCAAGCCGACCGGGCCCGCTCGGTCCTCTCCGACGGCCTCGTCGCCCGCCACTGGGACGTCGAGGTGATCACGGCCTACCGGACGGTGGCCGCCGAGGTGCCGGCGGACCTGCTCGACCGGGCCCTCGCCGCCGACGCCATCTGCTTCACCTCCGGCTCCACGGTCGAGAGCTGGGTGGCCGCCGCCGGCACGGCGACGCCGCCGGTGGTGGCCTCGATCGGCCCGATGACCACGGCGGCAGCCGCCCGAGCCGGAGTGCAGGTCACGACCGAGGCCGACACAGCCAGCATCGACGGGCTCGTGGCGGCCCTCGTAGCCGAGGTGGCCAGGTCTCTGGAGCTGCCGGCTGAGCCCGAGCCCGAGGCGTCGCCGATTGTGGGCAGCCCGCCGGGGCCTTAGGAGCATCCTGAAGTACTCGCTCCTACGACACACGCCACCGCTGTGACCTGGGACGATGCGGGCGTCGAGTCGTGTCGTGGGCTCTACTTCAGGACGCTCCTAGCCCTACGCTCTGGAGCCATGGCCTTCCCGGAGCGCCGGATGCGCCGCTTGCGCCGCACCCCCGCCCTGCGCCGGCTGGTGGCCGAGACCCGGCTGTCGGTCGATGACCTGGTGCTCCCCGCCTTCGTGCGCGAGGGGATCAGCGAGCCCCAGCCGATCGGGTCGCTACCCGGCGTGGTGCAGCACACCCGGGAGAGCCTGCGCAAGGAGGCCAGGCGGCTCGTCGACCTGGGCGTCCCCGGCCTCATCCTCTTCGGCGTGCCCACCGAGAAGGACGCGGAGGGGAGCCAGGCCGCCGACGCCGACGGCATCGTCCAGGTGGCCCTGCGGGAGGTGCGCGACGAGGTCGGCGACGCCCTCGTCCTGATGGCCGACCTGTGCCTGGACGAGTACACCGACCACGGCCACTGCGGCGTGCTCGACGCCGATGGGCAGCCCGACAACGACCGCACCCTCGACCTCTACGGGAAGGTGGCGGTGGCCCAGGCCGAGGCCGGCGCCGACGTGTGCGCCCCCTCGGGGATGATGGACGGCCAGGTGGGCGCCATCCGGCGGGCGCTCGACGGCGCCGGCCACCAGCAGGTGGCGATCGTCGCCTACGCAGCCAAGTACGCCTCGGCCCTGTACGGCCCGTTCCGCGATGCGGTCGACGTCACCATCGCCGGCGGCGGCGACCGGCGGGGCTACCAGCAGGACCCCCGCAACCGGCGGGAGGCGCTGGCCGAGGTCCGCCTCGACCTCGACGAGGGGGCCGACGTGGTGATGGTGAAGCCCGCCCTGGCCTACCTCGACGTCATCGCCGAGGTCCGGTCGGTGGCCGACGTCCCGGTGGCCGCCTACCACGTGAGCGGCGAGTACTCGATGCTCAAGGCGGCCGCCGAGCGGGGGTGGATCGACCACGACGCCGTCGCTGTCGAGCACCTCACGGCGATCAAGCGGGCCGGCGCCGACCTCATCCTCACCTACCTGGCTGCCGACGTCGCCGACCTGCTCCGCTGACGTGGAGGCACCGCCGGTGCTCGAACCGCTCCCCGAGCCCGTGGCCGAGGTCCCCCGGCTCTGGGGGGCGCCCGCGGCGGGGGTCCTGACGCCATGGCCGGAGGCGCGCCACCGGCTGGCCGGCGCCCGCAACGTCTGGCTGTGCGGAATCGACGGCGGACGGCCCCACTCCCGACCGGTCTGGGCGGTGTGGCTGCCCGAGGGCCTGGCCTTCTCCGCCGGATCACCGGTGCTGCGCAGGGCCTGCGACGGAGGGCTCGTCACGGCCACGACCGAGGGGGGCGACGACCCGGTCATCCTCGAGGGGACCGGCCATCGCGCCATCGACCGAGACCTCCTCGAGCGCTTCGCCGAGGCCCTCAGCCGGAAGTACGACTGGCCCACCTCCGCCACCGACGAGGGGATGCTCGACGCCAACGGGAACGCCGGGCCCGTGTTCGTCCTCCGACCGGGGCTGGCCTTCGCCTGGGGTCGGGACATGAACTCCCCCACCCGCTGGCGCTTCACCTAGTTTCCCGCGCCGCAGGGAGCTCTCTCGGCGAAAGGAGAAGGTCGTTGGACGACGAGGCCAGGGGCATCGAGGATCGGACGGTCTACAAGGTCGTGCTGAACCACGAGGAGCAGTACTCGATCTGGCCGGCCGACCGGGAGAACGCCCGCGGCTGGCGCGACGAAGGAACCTCGGGCACCAAGGACGAGTGCCTGGCCCACATCCGGGAGGTGTGGACCGACATGCGCCCCCTCCGCCTCCGCAAGGAGATGGGCGAGGCCTGACACCCCTCCAGCGAGGAGCTACCGGGCATAGCCTCTCGGGATGGCCGAGTACGCACCGCCGCTCGACGAGATCCGGTTCGTGCTCGAGCACGTGGCGGGGATCCCTGAGCTCAGCAAGCTCGAGGGCTTCGAGCACGCCGACCTCGACTCGACGATGGCGGTGCTCGAGGAGTTCGGGCGCTTCGTCGTCGACAAGGTGCTGCCCACCAACCGGGAGGGCGACGAGGAGGGCAGCCACGTCGGCGGCGACCCGGCCGACCCCACCGTCGTCACCCCGCAGGGCTTCAAGGACGCCTACGCCCAGTACGTCGAGTCGGGCTGGGGCACGGTCCCGTTCCCGCCGGCGTTCGGCGGCGGCGGCTTCCCGTGGACGGTGGGCGTGGCCATGCAGGAGCTGCTGAACAGCGGGAACGTGGCCTTCGCCATGGCCCCCCTGCTGACCCAGGGCGCCCTCGACATGCTCTTCGCCCACGGCAGCGAGGAGCAGAAGCACGTCTACCTGCCGAAGATGATCAGCGGCGAGTGGACCGGGACCATGAACCTGACCGAGCCCGACGCCGGCTCCGACGTCGGGGCGGTCCGCACCCGCGCCGAGCCCGCCGGCGCCGACGACGGCAGCTATCGCATCACCGGCACGAAGATCTACATCACCTTCGGCGAGCACGACCTCACCGACAACATCATCCACCTCGTCCTGGCCCGCACCCCGGGCGCGCCCACCGGCACCAAGGGCATCAGCTGCTTCATCGTGCCCAAGCGCCTGGTCGAGGAGGACGGCAGCCTCGGCGCCCGCAACGCCGTGAAGGTCGTCTCGGTCGAGCACAAGATGGGCATCCGGGCCAGCCCGACCTGCGTCCTCGAGTACGACGACGCCGTCGGCTACCTCGTCGGCGAGGAGAACGCCGGCATGCGCTACATGTTCACGATGATGAACAACGCCCGCCTCAGCGTGGGCGTCGAGGGCCTCGGGCTGTGCGAGGCGTCGTGGCAGCGGGCCCTCGGGCACGCCAAGGAGCGCCAGCAGGGCCGGGCGCCCGGCGCCACCGCGCCGCGCTCGGCCATCGTCGAGCACGCCGACGTCCGCCGGATGCTGCTGACCATGAAGGCGTCAACCGAGGCGCTGCGGGCTCTCCACTACTTCGACGCCCGCCAGATCGACCTCGGCCACAACCATCCGGAAGAAGCGGGCCGCACGGCGGCCACCGAGCTGGCCGGCCTGCTCACCCCGCTCTCGAAGGGCTGGGGCACCGACCTGGCCAACGAGATCACCAGCCTCGGCATCCAGATCTTCGGCGGCATGGGCTACATCGAGGAGACCGGCGTGGCCCAGCTGTACCGCGACGCCAGGATCACGGCCATCTACGAGGGGACCAACGGCATCCAGGCCATGGACCTCGTGGGCCGGAAGCTCCCGATGCGAGGCGGCGCCGTGGTCGCCGAGCTGGTGTCACGGATGCGGGCCACCGCCGAGGAGCTGGCCGGCGCCGGCGAGCAGCTCGCCCCCGTCGGGGTGCAGCTGGCCGAGGGCCTCGACGTGCTCCAGCAGGCCACCGACTGGATCCTGGCCAACGGCGCCACCGACCCGGTGCAGGCCCTGTCGGCCGCCACCCCCTACCTACGCCTGTTCAGCCAGGTGGTCGGCGCCTGGCTGCTGGGCGTCGAGGCGCTCGCCGCCACCCGCGCCCCCTCGCTGCCGGTCGGCTTCGCCGAGGCCAAGGTGGCCACCGCCCGCTTCTTCGCCGACCACATCCTCCCCACGGTCCACGGCCTCCTCCCCACCATCACCGCCGGCAAGGCCGACCTCTTCGCCCTCGACCTGTAGCCGCGCCACCCGCGTCACGGGGCTCCGTAGGCTCCGCCGGATGACGACGAACGAGCAGCTGTGGGGGCGGGCGCAGGCGGTGCTGCCGGGGGGTGTGAACTCGCCCGTGCGGTCGTTCCGCAGCGTCGGCGGCGGCACGCCGTACTTCGTCGCCCGGGCCGAGGGCGCCTCGGTGTGGGACGTCGAGGGCCGCCAGATGGTCGACTACGTGCAGTCATACGGGGCCAGCATCCTCGGCCACGCCTCGCCGGCGGTCGTCGCCGCCGTGCAGGAGGCGGCAACCCGCGGAACGACCTACGGGGCGCCCACCGAGGCCGAGGTGCTGCTGGCCGAGGAGGTGTGCCGGCGGGTGCCCGGCCTCGGGATGGTGCGGATGACGAGCAGCGGCACGGAGGCGGCGATGAGCGCCATCCGGCTGGCCCGGGGCGCCACCGGGC
>JBKJUI010000320.1:0-6701 GCA_046590775.1 Acidimicrobiales bacterium | reverse complement strand
CGCGAGCCGGCCACCAGGAACAGCCCGCCCACGAGCAAGAGGCCGACCGCCACGGTCACGAGGTCGGCCACGCTGGCGCCCGTCTTGGGCAGCGTCGCCGCCGGCCCCTGCACCACGGTCCTGTTGGTGGTCGGGGGGTTCGTGGAGACCGGAGGATTGAGGTTCTGGCCGATGGCCACGGCCGGAACGATCCTCACCGTGGCGTCGTCGCTGTCGGTGGCGGTCGAGTCGTCGTCGTCGGTCACGACGACCGTGACGATGTCCTTCTGGCTGCCGCTGGCGCCGGTGAAGTTGCCGGTGAACGCACAGGTGTAGGTCTCCTGCGGGGAGAGCACGGTGCCGATGGCGTTGGTGCAGGTGCCCTGCGTTGCGATGTTCCCGTAGACATCATCGGTGAGCGTGGTGATCGTCACGTCCTCGTTGCTGGTGTTGGTGACGACGACGTTGAAGGTGAACGCCCCACCCGGCGACGGGCGGGTCTCCGGCGTGGCCGTCTTCACCACCTGGACCGTGGGCGGGAGGTTGGTGAGGGTCACGATGGCGTCGTCGTCGTCGGTGGCGGTGTCTCCGTCGTCGTCGACGACCTCGGTGGTGACCACGTCGGTCTGGCTGTCGCCGCTGTTCCCGGTGAACTCACCCGTGAAGGAGCAGCTGTAGGTGGCGCCCGGTGCCAGCACCCGGCCGATGGCCGTCGTGCAGGTGCCCTGGGTGGCCAGGTTGCCGTACACGTCGTCGGTGAGCGAGGTGATGGTCACCGACTCGACGCTGGTGTTGGTGACGACCACGTTGAAGGTGAAGTCGCCACCAGGCTCGGCCATGCTGGTCGGCACGGCCACCTTGTCGACGATGACCGTCGGGGCGACGTTGGTGAGGGTCACGGTGGCGTCGTCTGTGTCGCTCACGGTGCTCCCGTCGTTGTCGACGCCGACGACGGTGACGATGTCGGTCTGGCTGTCACCGGCGTTGCCGTTGAAGCTGCCGGTGAACGAGCAGCTGTAGGTGCCGCCGTTGGCGGCCAGCGCGGTGCCGATCGCCGTGGTGCACGTGCCCTGGGTGGCGATGTTCCCGTAGATGTCGTCGGTGAGGGTGGTGATCGTCACCGGCTCGAAGCTGGTGTTGGTGACGACCACATTGAACGTGAACGCCCCACCGGGCTCGGGTCGGCTCGGCGGGGTGGCCGTCTTGTCCACCATGATCGTCGGTGCCACGTTGGTGAGGGTCACCACGGCGTCGTCGGTGTCGGTCGCCGTGGTGCCGTCGTTGTCGACGGCGGTGGCCGTGACGATGTCGGTCTGGCTGGCCCCGGCGTTCCCGGTGAAGCTGCCGGTGAACGAGCAGCTGTAGGAGCCGCCGTTGGCCGGCAGCACCGTGCCGATGGCGGTGGTGCAGTTGCCCTGGGTGGCGATGTTGCCGTAGATGTTGTCGGTGAGCGTGGTGATCGTGACCGGCTCGATGCTGGTGTTGGTGACCATGACGTTGAAGGTGAAGGCACCGCCGGGCTCCGGCCGGCTACCCGGGGTGGCCGTCTTGTCGACCAGGATCGTGGGGACCACGTTGGTGATGGCCACGGTGGCGTCGTCGGTGTCGGTTGCCGAGCTGCCGTCGTCGTCGACGCCGACGACGGTGACGATGTCGGTCTGGGTGGCCCCGGCGTTCCCGGTGAAGCTGCCCGTGAACGAGCAGCTGTAGGTGCCGCCGTTGGCCGGCAGCACCGTGCCCACGGCGGTCGTGCAGGTGCCCTGGGTGGCGATGTTGCCGTAGATGTTGTCGGTGAGCGTGGTGATCGTGAGCGGCTCGATGCTGGTGTTGGTGACCTCCACGTTGAAGGTGAAGGCGCCGCCCGGCTCGAGGCGGGAGACCGGCGTGGCCGTCTTGTCGACCTGGATGGTCGGCAGCACGTTGGTGAGGGTCACCACCGCATCGTCGCTGTCGGTGGCCGTGCTGCCGTCGTCGTCGGTGACGACCGTCGTGACGATGTCGGTCTGGCTGGCCCCGGCGTTCCCAGTGAAGCTGCCCGTGAAGGCGCAGCTGTACATGCCGCCGGGCACCAGCACGGTGCCGACTGCGGTGGTGCAGGTGCCCTGGGTGGCGATGTTGCCGTAGATGTTGTCGGTCAGCGTGGTGATCGTGACAGGCTCGATGCTGGTGTTGGTCACGACCACGTTGAACGTGAACGCCCCACCCGGTTCCGGCCGGCTCCCCGGGGTGGCCGTCTTGTCGACCAGGACGGTGGGGGGCACGTTGGTCAGCGTCACGATCGCGTCATCGCTGTCGGTCGCCGTCGACCCGTCGTTGTCGACGGCCACGGCGGTGACGATGTCGGTCTGACTGGCCCCGGCGTTCCCGAAGAAGCTGCCCGTGAACGAGCAGCTGTAGGAGGCGCCAGGGGCCAAGGCTGTCCCGACCGCGGTGGTGCAGGTGCCCTGGATGGCGATGTTGCCGTAGATGTCGTCGGTGAGCGTCGTGATCGTCACCGGTTCGATGCTGGTGTTGGTGACCACCACGTTGAAGGTGAAGGCGCCACCGGGCTCAGGCCGGCTGGGCGGGGTCGCCGTCTTGTCGACGAGGATGGTGGGCGGCAGGTTGGTGATGGTGACGACGGCGTCGTCGCTGTCGGTGGCCTGGTTCCCGAAGGTGTCGACGGCCACCGCCGTGACGACGTCGGTCTGGGTGGCTCCGGCATCACCGAAGAAGCTGCCGGTGAACGAGCACGTGTAGCTGCCGCCGAGCACGGGGCCGGCACCGTCAGGATCCGGAGCCAGCACGGTGCCGATCGACGTGACGCAGGTGCCCTGCGTGGCGATGTTGCCGTAGATGTTGTCGACCAGCGAGGTGATGGTCACCGAGCGGACGGTGGTGTTGGTGACGACCACGTTGAACGTGAAGGCGCCACCGGGCTCAAGCCGGCTGAGCGGGCTCGCCGTCTTGTCGACCACGATGGTCGGCGGCGCCGGCGTCAGGCTGACGATGGCGTCGTCGGAGTCCGTGGCCCTGTTGCCGTCGACGTCGACGGCGACCGCCGTCACGATGTCGGTCTGGGCCGCCGGGGCCAGACCCGTGAAGCTGCCGGTGAACGAGCAGGTGTAGGTGCCGCCGGATGCGGGCCCGGCGCCGTCAGGATCCGGGGCCAGGACCGTGCCGACGGCCGTGGTGCAGCTGCCCTGGGTGGCGATGTTGCCGTAGATGTTGTCGGTCAGCGAGGTGATCGTGACGATCTCGTTGCTGGTGTTGGTGACCACGACGTTGAAGGTGAAGGCGCCGCCCGGCTCGGGCCGGGTGAGGGGGGTGGCCGTCTTGTCGACGTTGATGGTCGGCAGCGGCTGCACCGTGACCCGCTCGGTCGGGTCGCTGCAGAGGCTGGTGGAGCCGAGGTAGTTGGCGTCACCCGAGTAGGTGGCCACGAAGACGTAGTTGCCTGGCGGCACAGGCGGGGCGATGCCGAACGTGCCCGAGCCGGCGGTGGCGGTGCCGGGGCCGGTGGGGGTGAGCCCCATCGGAGCCGTGGCGGCGAACGGGGGCGGGGCGCAGGTGGGGAAGCCGGGCGAGGTGGGCCCGAACAGCTGGAAGGTGACGGTGCCCGTCGGGACGGGCCCGGCCGCGCTCCCCGTGACGAGGGCCAGGTCGGAGAAGGCTCCGCCGATGTCGACGCTCTGGGGTGAGGCCTGGGTGGTGACGGTGGCCGGAGCCTGGAGCACCGTGGCGAAGCTGGTGCCGAAGCCGTTGCCCTGGGCGCCGTTGGCGGCCGTGCCGGCGGCCGAGCCGAGGACGGCGGTCTGGCGGCCGGGGGCGGCGGGCGACACATCGATGCTGGGCACCCGAAGGGTGGTGGTGGTGAAGCTGATGAAACAGGATTCGCCGACGTCGAGGACCGGCGGGCCACCCACGGGCGTGAACCTGACCTCACCGGTCGCGGCGTTGATCACGGTGACGGTGTAGCTGGGGGGGCAGATCGCCCCGGGGGAGCCCGTCCCGACGAACGGGCCGTTGAGGGCGAAGACGTTGGGGTCGGGTGCCGGGCAGAACGGGATGGTGCTGGCACACGACGGGATCAGGGTGATGTCGGTGACCGTGACCGCGCCGATCGCCTCGGGGCCGTTGGAGTTGTTGGTGATGGTGAACTGAGCCGGCGCTACCTGGCCCGGCACCGTGGGGCTCGTGAAGTTGGCCAGCGGCGTCAGGCCGACGGCGGCGTCTGCGGCTGTCGTCCACAGCAGCAGCGGCGCAGCGAGGATGAGCGAAGCGAGGAGAGCCCTCAGCCTGACCTTGGTGTTCACGATGATCCTCCTGCTGACGACCGAAGGCCGTCGTCGCTCGCCCTGTCCGGAACACTTCTCACCATCTGGGTCGCCTGGGTCCGGAGCAACCATCAGGACTCAGCACCCGAGGGTGCCTCGCCGCTTTTCGAAGCGTACAGCACCCGGGACTACAACGGGCGCCGAAGGCGCATGCTTCACTCACCATCGGTGATCTTCCTGCGGACGTGACCACTACGAGCAAGTATTACATGGTGCTTTGCCTGCCGTGGTGGAGCGATCACCCCAAAGCGACCGCAACCGGCGAGCGGCGGTCGACGAGCTCGAGCAGACCGTGCAGCCATCGGCCACCGGCAACCGGCCGGCCGCTCACCAGGAGGCCGCCGCCCGGTCCGTCGCCGATCGTGCAGCCGACCGGTCGGCCGAGGGCGCCCAGACGCCAGACCCCCGGCTCGCCAAGGGTCACCATGCACGACAGCTCGGGGGCGCCTCGATGGGTCCGCAGCCTGGTTCGCGCCAGGTCCCTGGCCAACGTCCCGTCGAGGCCCGGCCCGCTGACCAGGCCGCCGAGGAGGCCCTCGAGCGGGGCGAGGTCGCCCCACGCCGCCTGCATCTCCCGCACCAACGTCAGGGGGAGGACGGCGTGCGAGGGCTGCCAGCGTTGCACGCTGTTGGCAACATCCTCTGCGGCGAAGCTCTCGCCGTCGCCGGGGCGGACCACTTCCCGGGCTCCGAGCAACGCTGGCAGCAGATCGAGCAACAGCCCGGCCGGGGTGTGCCACTCCAGCACCGACAGCCACCGGGCGTGGTCCGGCTGCAGCGCCGTCAGCACGGCGTCCACCGCATGCTCGAGGTTGTCGTCCAACAGGGCAGCCCAGGGGGTGTGGTTGCTCGGCTCGCACAGCAACCTGGCCTGCGGTGTGCGCGGCCCGGCGGGTCGGAGCTCCCGAGGCGGGGCTCCAGGGCCGACGTCGCCCTCGGCCCGCCACGCCCAGCCCACGTCCCGACCCGGGAACGCATCGCGGGAGGCGACGGCAGCGACGGGATCGGCCTCGGCGGCGGCAACGGCCGGATCGGTCGACGGGGGCAGCGGGACCAGCGTCAACCCCTCCCACAGCCCGGCCAGCAACACCTGGGCCAGAGAGGCGCCGGAGGGCAGGGCGGTGACCAGCCGGTCACCGGGCCCGAGCCCTGCGGTGCGGAAGGCGGCGGCCCACCGCTCGGCGCCGGCGAGGAGGTCGGTGCCGGGCACGTTGCTCGTGCCCAGCATCAGGCTCGGCACTCCTTGGCGGGCTCCGAAGCGTGCTCGCCAGGTGTTCACGACAGGAGCGTACGCACTCGCCGGGCCTGAGAATCCGTTCTTCTGTAGAATGTGATCTTGTAATTGTTGTTCCACCAGTGCAGACTGGCGGCATGACCCACACACACAGCCACCACCAGCACGACCACCGGGCGACGGCCACAGCCTCGGTCACCGAGATCACCGGATGGGTCAGTGGCGCCCTGCCTCCGGACCTCTACCGAGGTGTGCCCCACATCGAGGTCGACCGCGACGAGATCCTCGTCGTCGGTGACATCGCAGCCCCCGAGGTGCCGGAGGGACTGGAGGGCGAGGGCATCACCGTCGCCGAGCATGCCCGGGTCGCCCGCTTCCGCGAGGAGACGCGGGTCGAGCGGATGGGCGTTGCCCGCCAGGCCGAGGCCCGCTACGACCGACCGATCAGCTGGGGTGCCACCGCCGGTCGCACCACCGAGCACTTCACCACCGTCCGGGCCCCGGTCGTCACCCGGCTCGGCCTCGACCACCGCAAGGTCCTTGACCGCCTGGTGGCCGCCGGGATCGCTGAGCATCGCGGCCAGGCCCTGGCCTGGTGCGTCGACCTCGTGCAGCGGAACGAGGCAGCCTGGCTGAGGCGCCTCGAAGAAGCCTTGAAGAGCGTCGAGGACACCGCCGAGGCGGCCCCAGGTGCCCTGGAACCAAGTCGTAAAGGGGCCGGCCAGGGGCCGTGAAGAGCAGGCGGGGGGTCCAGGCGAGGCGCCTGGGCCTCCCGGCGTGCTACACGTCGAGGAAGCGGCGGACGGCGATGGCCGAGCTGACGGCGCCCATGATGGCGCCGACGAAGAGCAGCAGCAGCCCGGTCTTCACCGTCTCGCCGGTGGTGGCGTAGAGGTTGGTGAACTGGTTGATGGCGGCGTCATTCACGAAGCTCATGATCTGGTCGCGGGCCACGAAGATCAGCACGAAGGCGGCGGCGGCCCCGAGGATGCCCTGCACCATGCCTTCGAGCATGAACGGGACCCGGATGAACCAGTTGGTGGCACCCACCAGCTTCATGATGGCCACCTCGCGCCGGCGGCTGAAGATGGCCATGCGCACGGTGTTCAGGATCACCAGCAGGGCCGATGCGCCGGCCAGGAAGGCCACGCCGAGGGAGAGGTTGCGCTTCT
>JBKJUI010000295.1:0-2749 GCA_046590775.1 Acidimicrobiales bacterium | reverse complement strand
ACGATGGGCCGCTCGGCCGCCGACGACCCCGCCTTCTTCCGGTGGAGCGCGGCAGCCGGCACGTTCGCCGCCCGCCTCGCCGTATCCTCCGACCCCTGATGGGGAACGAGCAGGATCGCAAGCTGGAGCGACTGCTCGACCTTCTCGCCGCCCTGCTCGACACCCGCGAGCCGAAGAGCCGGGCCGAGCTCCAGCGGCTGATCCCGCTCTACCCGGACGAGGACGTCGCCGCCCGCCGGGCCTTCAGCCGCGACATCGAGGCCCTCGCTCGCATGGGCGTGCCGGTCGATGTCGTGGACGGTCAGATCCCCGCCTACCGGGTCCAGCGCGAGGCCTACGAGCTGCCCGACCCCGGGCTCACCGAGGATGAGGCTGCCGCGCTCCACCTGGCCCTGGCCACGGTCGATCTCGACCTGCCCGAGGGATCTCCGGCCGAGTCGCTTTGGAAGCTCACCGGTGGCGCCACCCAGCGCATCACCCCCCCGGCCGGCGCGGTGGCCCACCTCCCCGGGCACGAGCACCTGGCCACGCTGTGGGCCGCGGTAAACGAGCGCCGGCGCGTCCAGTTCGCCTACCGGAGCCAGGGTCGCTCCGTCGAGCCCTGGCAGCTCTCCTGCCAGCGGGGGCACTGGTACCTGCTGGGCTACGACGTCGACCGGGCCGACGAGCGGCTCTATCGGGTCGACCGCATCGACGGGGCGGTCACCGGGGTCAGCCCGCCCGGGGCCTTCTCCCGGCCGGCGGGAGCGACCTCGGCGGCACCGCCTCCAGCCTGGCTCCTCGGCGACGAGCTGCTCTACGTGGCTCGGCTGTGGGTCGACGCCGGGCAGGCGGCCTGGGCGGGCGGTCAGGCGGGGACCGAGGTCGAGGAGGTCCGCCCCGACGGTTCGATCGTGCTGGCCGTCCCGGTGGCGAACCAAGAGGCCTTCCGCTCCTTCGCCCTGTCGCTGCTCGACCACGCCGAGGTCCTGGCGCCGCCCGAGGCCAGGGCCGACATCGTCGCCTGGCTCGAGGCCTCGGCCTCCCCGGCGGCGGCCGGATGACCAAGCGCACCACCGCCGACGACCGACTGCGCCGCCTCCTCGCCCTGGTGCCGTGGGTGGCGGCCCAGGGTGGCGCCGACGTCGAGGACGTCTGCGTCCGGTTCGGGTGCACCGAGGACGAGCTTCGCGGCGACCTCGAGCTCCTCTTCGTCTGCGGCGTCCACCCCTTCACGCCCGACGCGCTGGTCGAGGCGTGGCTCGAGGACGGACGGGTCCACATCTCCTATGCCGACTGGTTCCGCCGGCCCCTGCGGCTGACGCCGGCGCAGGGCCTCGTGCTCGTGGCCACCGGGCGGGCCCTCCTCTCGGTGCCGGGCACCGACCCGGAGGGCCCGCTGGCCAGGGCGCTCGACAAGGTCGCCGTGCTCGTGGGCGCCGAGCCGGGCGAGGGCGTCGAGGTGGAGCTGGGCGAGGCCGACCGCGGGGTGCTCGCCGAGCTGCAGGGGGCCGCGGCCGGATCGCAGCGGGTGGAGATCGACTACTACAGCTTCGGCTCGGACCGCTTCACCACCCGGCTGGTCGATCCCTGGCTCACCTTCTCCTCTGGCGGGGCCTGGTACCTCCGCGGCCACGACCACCTGGCCGGCGAGCCGCGCCTGTTCCGGGTCGACCGCATCCGGGCCGCTCGGGCCACCGACCAGGGTTTCGTGCCGCCGGCCGACGTCGGGCCGGCCGAGGCCTACACCCGGCGGGCCGGGGACCCTGTCGTGGTGCTCGACCTGCAGGCGGAGGCGTCGTGGGTGGCCGGGCACCACCCGGTCGACCAGGTCGAGGAGCTGGGTGGCGGTCGGCTTCGGGTGCACCTGCCGGTCAGCGAGGCGGGGTGGCTGGCCCGGCTGCTCGTCCAGCTCGGTCCTCTGGCCGAGGTGGTGGAAGGCCCGGCCCAGCTCGCCGCCCTGGGGCCAGCGACTGCCACCAGGCTTCTCGCCCGCTACCGGTAGCCTCCCCTGCGTGACGGCAACGACCGAGGTGACGCCCGAGGCACCCCTGGAGCCGGCCGGGCGCGAGGAGAAGCCGTCCCGCTCCCGCAGCATCGTCGAGTCCCTCGTGATCCTGGGTGGCGCCCTGCTGGTCGCCTTCGTGGTGAAGACGTTCCTGTTCCAGGCCTTCTTCATCCCGAGCCCGTCCATGGTGCCGACGCTCGAGGTCCACGACCGGGTGCTCGTCAACAAGCTCAGCTACCGCCTGCACGACGTCAACCGCGGCGACGTCGTGGTGTTCGAGCGCCAGCCGGGCGACGCCGGCACCATCCGCGACCTGATCAAGCGCGTCGTCGCCGTCGAGGGAGACACCATCGAGACGCGGGGCGACACGCTCTACGTCAACGATCAGCCGGTCAAGGAGCCCTACGTCAAGAGCTCGAGCATCGGCACCGCCGTCGCCCGCCGCACGATCCCCCCCCATCAGGTGTTCGTGATGGGTGACAACCGGACGAACTCGAGCGACAGCAGGGTCTTCGGGCCGGTCGACGAGGACAGGATCGTGGGCCGCGCCTTTGTGAAGATCTGGCCCCTCGGTTCGCTCAGGCTGCTGTAGCAGGGCTCCTGAGCAACGCCCACACCGGCGGGCCGCCTTCGGGGAGCTGGACGTGGTCGATGACCTCGAACCCGTGGCGGCCGTAGAAGCGGAGGTTCCGCTCGGTCGAGGTCTCCAGGTAGGCGTCGGCGCCCTCCCCGTCGGGCCCCTCCAGGAGCGGGGAGGGGAGG
>JBKJUI010000210.1:0-2749 GCA_046590775.1 Acidimicrobiales bacterium | reverse complement strand
GGTCATGTGGGCTCCTCCGAAGGGATTTGCACTACGGCCATAGTAACAACCTCCCCGCGGTACGCACTCCCGGAACCCCTACCCGTCGACTGTCGCCCAGCGACCTCCCCGTCGGCGGGCATGGGCCAGGGCTTGGCGGGCCTGGCCGACCGTCACCTCCGCCTGGTCGGCCCCGACCGGGGTGACGACCACGGGCGCCACCCCGATCGAGGCGACCAGGGTGCCGGGCGGGACCCGGGGGGTGCCCGTCACGCCCACGACGCGCACCAGGGCCTCAGCCACGACCTCTGCGTCGGCCAGGCCGGCTCGTGGCAGCAGGACCGCCAGCTCATCCGGGGCGATGCGGCCCACGACGTCGGTGGCCCGCAGGCGGTCGACCACCCGCTCGGCCACTACGGCGAGCGCTTCATCCGCATCCTGCTGGCCCAGGCCCCGGGCCACGGCGTCGAGACCGTCGAGGGCGACGAGCAGCAGGGCTCCCTCCGAGCCGTAGCGCCCGCACCGAGCTGCGTGCGCCTCGAGCTCCTCCTCGATGCTCCGCCGGTTGAGCAGGTCGGTCAGCGGGTCGTGGTCAGCCAGGTTGCGCAGCTGCGCCTCGAGGCGCCGGCGGAGCTCGCGCTCGCGCTCGAGCTCGGCCTCCAGCTCCTCGATTGCTGCCACAGAGGCAGTTTGCACGGGTTCTCATCGGCGTCCCGGGCGCCGACCTGCGGGTTCCGCACACACTGCCGGCCCTTACGCTGGCCGGATGCCCGTGCCGCCGCCCATCGCCCCGAAGCGCCCGCAGGTCCAGACCTTCCACGGTGACGAGCGGGTCGATGAGTGGGCGTGGCTGCGCGACGACGCCAAGGCCGATCCGCAGGTGATCGGCCACCTCGAGGCCGAGAACGCCTATGTGGCCGATGCCCTCGCCGGCACCGACGTGCTGCAGGCCGAGCTGTTCGACGAGATCAAGGCCAGGATCCTCGAGACCGACCTGTCGGTGCCCTACAGGAAGGGCGCCTGGTGGTACACGACCCGCACCGAGGAGGGGCGCCAGTACCCCATCTGGTCGCGGTCGACCGCAGGACCCGACGGCCCGTGGGAGGTTCTCTTCGACGGGAACGCCGAGGCCGGGGACAGCCCGTACTTCTCCATCGGAGCCCTCGACGTCAGCCCGTCGGCCGGGCGCCTCCTCTACAGCACCGACTTCGCCGGCAACGAGCTGCACACCCTGCGGGTGCGGGACCTGACCACGGGTGACGACCTGCCCGAGTCGATCGAGGGCACCTACTACGGCACCGCGTGGCTCGACGACGAGACGTTCCTGTACACGATCTGCGATGGCGCCAAGCGTCCGTTCCAGGTGTGGCGACACCAGGTCGGCACCGACCCTGCCGCCGACGTGTGCGTGTTCGACGAGCCCGACGAGCGCTTCTTCGTCAGCGTCGAGCGCTCCCGCAGCGAGCGGGTGGCGTTGGTGGACTGCTCGTCGAAGGTCACGAGCGAGTGCTGGTACCTCTCCACCGCCGAGCCGCTTGGCGCCCTGAGGTGCATCCACCCCCGCGAGGAGGGCCTCGAGTACTCCGTCGAGGACGCCGGTGACCGGTTCCTGATCACCACCAACGCCGACGGCGCCATCGACTTCGCCCTGGTCGAGGCGCCGATCGACGACCCTGGGCGGGCGCAGTGGTCGGTGCTGCGCCCCCACCAGGCCGGCGTGAAGCTGGAGGGGGTCGACGCCTTTCAGCGCCACCTCGTGGTCTACGAGCGGGCCGAGGCCCTGCGGCGGGCGCGGGTCATCGACCGGACCACCGGCACCGACCGCCTGCTCGACCTGCCCGAGCCGGTCTACGCCGTCGGCGGTGCCGCCAACCCCGAGTTCGACACCGACGTGCTGCGGTTCTCCTACACCTCACCGGTCACCCCGGTCACGGTCTACGAGGAGGACGTCGCCACCGGGGACCGGCGGCTCCTCAAGCAGCAGCCGGTCCTCGGCGGCTACGACCCGGCGGCGTACGAGTGCGGCCGGCTGTGGGCGACGGCCGAGGACGGGACCCAGGTCCCTCTCACCTACGTGCACCGGCGAGGCCTGGTGCTCGACGGCTCGAACCCCTGCCTGCTCTACGGCTACGGCTCCTACGAGGCCTGCATCGACCCGGGCTTCTCCTCGCTGCGCCTGTCCCTCCTCGAGCGGGGGGCGGTCTTCGCCATCGCCCACGTCCGCGGCGGCGGCGAGATGGGGCGCCCCTGGTACGACGACGGCAAGATGCTCCGGAAGCGCAACACCTTCACCGACTTCATCGCCTGCGCCGACCACATGGTCGCCACCGGCTACACCTCACCCGGGCGGCTGGCCATCCGAGGCGCCTCCGCCGGAGGCCTGCTCATCGGCGCCGTCCTGAACCTGCGTCCCGACCTGTGCCGGGCCGCGGTGGCCGAGGTCCCCTTCGTCGACGCCCTCTCCACCATCCTCGACCCGACGCTGCCGCTCACGGTCACCGAGTGGGAGGAGTGGGGCAACCCCCTGGCCGACCCGGAGGCCTACGCCTACATGCGCTCGTACTCCCCGTACGACAACGTGCACGGGGCGCCGTACCCGACCGTGCTGGCCACCGCCGGGCTGAACGACCCGCGGGTGTCGTACTGGGAGCCGGCCAAGTGGGTGCAGCGCCTGCGGGAGCGCACCACCGGCGGCCAGCCGATCTACCTGAAGACCGAGATGGGCGCCGGCCACGGTGGCCCGTCGGGGCGCTACGACGCCTGGCGTGAC
>JBKJUI010000206.1:0-3709 GCA_046590775.1 Acidimicrobiales bacterium | reverse complement strand
CTCCCGCCCCGCCCCCCTCCAGCCCGCCAGCCCCGGCCCCGCCCACCACGACCAACACCACCACGACGTCGAGGCCGCCGCCTCCTCCGGCCACGACGGCCACGACCGCGGCGCCAGCCACGGCCGCAGCCCCGGCCACGGCGGCCCCGACGACGGCAGCCCCGGCCACGGCGGCCCCGACGACTGCCCGCACGGCGGCTGCGCCGACCACCGTCGCTCCGGCGACGACGGCCTCGACCGTGGCCCCGTCCACCACGGGCGGGTCCACGACGACGGCGCTCGCCGGGTCGCCGACGTCCCAGGTGGCGCTCCCACCGACCCCGGACACCGGGGGCGGCAGCTCGGGAACCGTCTGGATCGTGATCGTGGCCACGCTCGCCCTCATCGCCGCCCTGATCGGTGTCGCCGTGGTCGGTCGGCAGAGGGACCTCGCCGCAGGCGGCACCGGCTCGGCTGGTGCAACAAGGGTTCCACCCAAGCCTCCGGCGGGTCCGGCGAAGGCTGCAACGAAGATGGGCACCGGCTCGGCCGAAGGCGCCGAGCCTCAACGTCGACCGCAGGATGGCCCCCGCCGCAATGGTCCGCAGAAGCCCAAGGGCAAGGGCCGCTAGGCGCGGCGCCGTGGTGCCGGTGCTGCTCGTGGTGGGGGGGATCTCCTCCGGCTGCAACAGTCCTCGGCCCAGCGGTGCAACACTGGCCGCCGAGCAGGTCTTGGCCCCGCTCCCCGGTGAGGTCGAGCTGGCTGACGTGCGGGTGCAACCGCGGCAGGGCCGCATCGGCGTCCCCGGTCGCGACGGGGTCGTCGAGCGGGTCGTCGCCGTCGACCTGTCCCCCTCGGCGGCCGCCGACCTGGTGCAACAGCGCGACGGCGACCGGTACGGCTTCCGGCGGGTGGACCTGGGGGGCGGCAGCCCGGTCACCGTCGAGCTTCGGGGCTCGGCCCCCACTGGGGCGATGGTCGTCGTCACCGCCAGCACGGCTCCGCCCGTGCCCCTCTACGGTGGGCCGGACGACCTGCGCCCCACGCCCCCGCGCCTTTCGACCACGGTGGTCATCACGGTGACCAGCCCCCAGTAGCGCCCGCAGAGCGGGACTGCGCCGGACCGGCTCGGCCAACGAACCTGTTATTCTCACACTCAACTTCGCTGACACGCTGACTAGGAGGCCTGATGGCGACCCTTGATCCCGAGAAGTGGACGTTGAAGACGACCGACGCCATCAACGGCGCCATCACCGCCACGAAGGCCAACGCCCACCCCGAGGTGATGCCGGACCACCTGTTGCAGGCGATGCTCGGGCAGGAGGGCACGCTCACCGTGCCGGTGCTCACCAAGGTCGGCCTGGCTCCTGGCACGCTGCGGGAGTCGGTGGAGCAGCGGCTGGGCAAGCTGCCCCGGGCCTACACCTCGGGCCAGCAGGATCCGTCGCTGTCAAAGGGGATGCGCGACGTGATGGCGCTGGCGGAGAAGGAGAAGCTCGACCTCAACGACGCCTTCCTGTCGGTCGAGCACCTCCTCCTGGCCCTGCACCAGGTCGTGGGCGTGACTCGCGAGGAGCTGGCCGCCGCCCTCAAGGAGGTCCGTGGCAACCATCGGGTCACGACGAACAACCCCGAGGACCAGTACCAGGCCCTCGACAAGTACGGGCGGGACCTCACCGAGGACGCCCGGAACGGGAAGATCGACCCGGTCATCGGCCGAGACGAGGAGATCCGGCGGGTCATCCAGGTGCTGTCGCGGCGCACGAAGAACAACCCGGTCCTGATCGGCGAGCCCGGCGTGGGCAAGACCGCCATCGTCGAGGGACTGGCCCGGCGAATCGTCGAGGGCGACGTGCCCGAGGGTCTCAAGCGCAAGCGGCTGGTCAGCCTCGACCTCGGCGCCATGGTGGCCGGCTCCAAGTACCGGGGCGAGTTCGAGGAGCGGCTGAAGGCCGTCCTCAAGGAGATCGCCGACTCCGGGGGCCAGGTCATCACCTTCCTCGACGAGCTGCACACCGTCGTTGGCGCCGGCGCCGCCGAGGGGTCGATGGACGCCGGCCAGATGCTGAAGCCGATGCTGGCCCGAGGCGAGCTGCGCATGGTCGGCGCCACCACCCTCGACGAGTACCGCAAGCACATCGAGAAAGACGCCGCCCTCGAGCGGCGGTTCGCCCAGGTGTACGTCGGCGAGCCCACGGTGGCCGACACCGTCGGCATCCTCCGGGGGCTGAAGGAGCGCTACGAGGTCCACCACGGCGTGCGTATCCAGGATGCCTCCCTGGTGGCCGCCGCCGTCCTGTCCGACCGCTACATCACCGGCCGCTTCCTTCCCGACAAGGCCATCGACCTGGTCGACGAGGCCGCCTCCCGGCTCCGCATCGAGATCGACTCGATGCCCACCGAGATCGACGTGGTCACCCGCCGCATCCGCCAGCTCGAGATCGAGCGGGTGGCCCTGCAGAAGGAGTCGGACCCGGTCAGCGTCGAGCGGCTCGAGAAGCTCGAGCAGGAGCTGGCCGACCTCGAGGAGCAGAGCGGCGGGATGATCGCCCGCTGGCAGAACGAGAAGGACGCCATCGACCGCATCAGCCAGGTCAAGGAGGAGCTCGAGCACAAGCGCACGCAGCTGGAGCGCGAGGAGGACCTCGAGCGGGCGGCCGAGATCCGCTACGGCCTGATCCCCGAGCTCGAGCGCAACATCGACATCGCCACCAAGGAGCTGGCCGAGCTCCAGGTCGACGGGGCGATGCTGAAGGAGGAGGTCGACGCCGAGGACGTGGCCGAGGTCGTGGCCAAGTGGACCGGCGTCCCGGTCAAGCGGCTGCTCGAGGGCGAGATGGCCAAGCTGATCCGGCTCGAGGACGTGCTGCACGAGCGGGTGGTCGGCCAGGACGAGGCGGTCACCGCCGTCTCCAACGCCATCCGCCGCAGCCGCTCGGGGCTCTCCGACCCCAACCGGCCCATCGGATCGTTCCTGTTCCTCGGCCCCACCGGCGTCGGCAAGACCGAGCTGGCCCGCACCCTGGCCGACTTCCTCTTCGACGACGAGAAGGCCATGGTCCGCATCGACATGAGCGAGTACATGGAGAAGCACTCCGTGGCCCGCCTGGTCGGTGCACCCCCCGGGTACGTGGGCTACGACGAAGGCGGACAGCTGAGCGAGTCGGTCCGCCGGCGGCCGTACTCGGTGATCTTGCTCGACGAGGTCGAGAAGGCCCACCCGGACGTGTTCAACATCCTCCTGCAGGTGCTCGACGACGGGCGGCTCACCGACGGGCAGGGGCGCACCGTGAACTTCACGAACTGCGTGCTGATCATGACCTCGAACATCCCGGGCGAGGTGGCCGACTTCTTCCGACCCGAGTTCATCAACCGGGTCGACGACATCATCCGCTTCCGGTCGCTCAGCCGCGACGACCTGGCGGGCATCGTGCGCATCCAGCTGGGGTCGCTGGCTGCCCGCCTGGCCTCGCGCCGCCTCGGCCTCGAGGTCAGCGCAGCCGCCGAGCAGTGGCTGGCCCACCACGGCTACGACGAGCACTTCGGTGCCCGCCCCCTGAAGCGCCTGATACAAAAAGCGATCGGCGACGAGCTGGCCAAGCTCCTCCTCGAGGGCCGCTTCGCCGAAGGCACCACCGTCTACGTCGACGCCCCCGACGGCACCGCCGGGGACCTCACCCTCTCGAACGTGGCGCCGCCAAAGGCGCTGGCCAGGAAGGTGGCCAAGGC
>JBKJUI010000419.1:0-3442 GCA_046590775.1 Acidimicrobiales bacterium | reverse complement strand
CGACGACCTGATGCCTCTCCCCATCTGGCTGGCCCACCGGCTGGCCCAGCGGTTGGCCCAGGTGCGCAAGCAGGGCGTGCTCGGCTACCTGCGGCCCGACGCCAAGACTCAAGTGACCTTCGAGTACGAGGACGGCCGGCCCGTCCGGCTCAAGACGGTGCTGATCTCCACCCAGCACGACCCCGGGGTCGACTTCGACATCCTGCTCAAGCCCGACCTGAAGGACCACGTCATCAGCCCGCTGGTGCCCGACGCCTTCAAGGGCGACGGCTACGAGGTGCTCTGCAACCCCACCGGCAACTTCGTGCTGGGGGGTCCCCACGCCGACACCGGCCTGACCGGCCGCAAGATCATCGCCGACACCTACGGCGGGACCGCCCGCCACGGTGGCGGGGCGTTCTCCGGCAAGGACCCGTCGAAGGTGGACCGCTCGGCGGCCTACGCCGCTCGCTGGGTGGCCAAGCACGTGGTGGCCGCCGGCGCCGCCCGCCGGTGCGAGATCCAGGTGGCGTACGCCATCGGCGTGGCCCAGCCCGTGTCGATCATGGTCGAGACGTTCGGGACCGAGCAGGTTGACCCCGTCAAGATCGCCGAGATGGTGCACGAGGTCTTCGACCTCCGCCCCGCGGCCATCATCCGCGACCTCGACCTGCGCCGGCCGATCTACCGGAGGACGGCCGCCTACGGCCACTTCGGCCGCTCCGACAAGGAGTTCACCTGGGAGCACGTCACCCGCCTGGACGACGTCAAGTCGGCGCTGAAGCTCTAGTTCCCGGCCCTCCCCGCACGTTCCGCGTCGGTCGGACGGCGCCCCCTGCCGTTCGCTCAGACAGGGAACTCGCTCGGCGGCAGGGGGCGCCGCCCTCCTTCGGCTCCGCCGCTGTCCTCGCGTGCCGGGAGAGCGGTGGGCGCTCGGTCAGGCAGGATCGGGGGGTGGAGCCGCGAGTCGTGAGCGTCGTGGTCCACGAAGGGGGTCGCGGGAAGCCGTTCGACTACCTGGTGCCCGAGCACCTCGATGAGCGGGTCCAGGTTGGGACGATGGTGCGGGTCGAGCTGGCCGGGCGGCGGTTGGCCGGTTGGGTGGTGGCGGACGGGGTCGAGCCGCCGGTCGGCAAGGCGCTGCGGCCGCTGGCCGGGGTGCGGGGGATCGGTCCCGGGGAGGACCTCATCGAGCTGGCCCGGTGGGCGGCGTGGCGGTGGGCCGGGCGGTGGTCCCACTTCCTCGGCACTGCGTCGCCGGAGCGGGTGGTGGCCGGTCTCCCGCCGCCGGCGCCGCCGGCACCGCCGAACGCCGGAGTCGACGACGCGTCAAGCGCTCTGGCCGTCGAGGCCCTGGCCGGCGGCTCGTCGGTGGTGCGGCTGCCCCCGTCGGCCGACGCCTTCTCCGTGGTGGCCGAGGCCGCCCGGCGCGGCCCGGCGCTCGTCGTGTGCCCGTCGATCACCGCCGCCCACGTCATCGCCCGCCGCCTCCGTCGCACCGGTCATCCCACGGCCCTCGTCCCTGAAGGCTGGGCCGAGGCCGCCGCCGGTGGCCGCTCGGTGGTCGGTGCCCGGGGCGCCGCCTTCGCCCCGGCACCGGGCGTCAAGGCTGTCGTGGTCCTCGACGCCCACGACGAGTCGCACCGGTCGGAGGCGTCACCCACCTGGTCGGCCGTGGAGGTGGCCGAGGAGCGGGCCCGGAGGGCCGGCGTGCCCTGCGCGCTGGTGTCGCCGTGCCCACCGGTCGAGCTGCTCCAGGGCCGGCGGGTGGTGGCCCCCTCCCGCAGCGCCGAGCGCGGTGGCTGGGCCGTCCTCGACGTCGTCGACCGCCGCTCCGACGACCCGAGGGAGGGGCTGTGGTCGCCCCGCCTGGTCGACCTGGTGCGCCGGTCCGAGCGGGTGGTGTGCGTGCTCAACCGCACCGGGCGGGCCCGGCTCCTGGTCTGCCGGTCGTGCCGGGAGGTGACCCGCTGCGAACGGTGCGGGGCGGCGGTGGCCGAGGAGGGCGACGGCCTTGGCTGCCCGCGCTGCGGGCTGCACCGGCCTCGGGTCTGCCAGCAGGACGGCGCCGGCACGCTGGCCGCCATCCGCGTCGGGGTCACGCGGGCCGCCGAGGAGCTGGCCAAGCTGGCCGGGAGGCCGGTGGCCGAGGTGACCGGGGCCACGACCGAGCTGCCGGCCAACGAGGTGCTGATCGGCACCGAGGCCGTGCTCCACCGCATCGACCGGGCCGATGCGGTCTGCTTCGTCGAGCTCGACCAGGAGCTGCTGGCCCCCCGGGTGGGCGCGGCTGAGCAGGCACTGGCCCTCCTGGCCCGGGCCGCCCGGATCGTCGGGCCGCGGTCGGGTGGCGGGCGGGTCCTGGTCCAGACCCGCCTCCCTCGCCACGTCGCGGTGCTGGCCGCCCTCCACGGCGACCCGGCGGCGCTGGCGGCGGCGGAGGAGCCGGTGCGGCAGGCCCTGGCCTTCCCGCCGTTCGCCGCCCTGGCCCGCATCAGCGGCGCCGCCGCCCCGCCGTTCGTGGCCGCCCTGGCCGCGCAGACCGACGTGGCGGTCGGTGACCCGGCCGACGGCCGCTGGCTGGTGCGGGCCCCGACCCACGCCGCCCTCTGCGACACTCTGGCCGCCACCCCCCGCCCTCCCGGCCGGCTCCGGGTCGAGGTCGACCCTCCCCGCCTGTAGGGCCGGCGAGCTAAGGGCCTCCGGCGGCTGCTGCCGGCATTCGAGCTTCGGGGCGTGAGGCGTTGGCGCTCCCGCGAGCCGACCCTGCTATGAGCTCCTGGGGATGGGCGAGCGGCCGGACGTCGGCTGCGCTGCCTGCCTCCCGGGGTTCCGCCTCGGCCCGTTGTGGAGAGCGCCGTTCCGACCCAGGTCGAGATCGGGCTGGCGGTGCAGGGAGGTCACGATGTGGCCGGTCTGAAACGAGAGGCGGCCGACGGGGACGACCCAGGCGTCCCACGCCGTCAGGGGTGCCGGGAGGTCGAGCTGGCGGGCTCCCGCTTCTTGGTGGAGGCGGCGCAGCCCCTCGACGAGCGCCAGCCACGACCGGGCGCTCCCGTGATCGAGGTTGGCGGTGCAGGCGTTGGCCCATCGAGAGGGCCCGTGGGGCCGGGGCTCCAGCTGGTCGACGAACCGTGACCAGGTGGTGGCGGGCGCCGAGCGGGTCACGTGGTGGAGGTGGACGAAGAGCACGGCGGACTCGGCCGGGAACCCGATCAGCGTGGCCAGCAACGTGATCGAGGCGCGGTAGGGGTAGGAGGCGCCGTCGCCGTCGCCGTCGGTTCCGGCCCGGAGGTCGGCGGCCCGCTTCTCGCCCCGCATCGCGGTGAGGAACCCGTAGCTGTTGGTGAGCCGCTTGACCGAGCGCGGCGTCGTGATGAAGGGCGGCCCGAGGAGCTTGAGCAGCCGTAGCTCGTCGCTGGTCAGCTTCATCGGATCGGCGCGCGGGATGATCCTCGGCGCG
>JBKJUI010000402.1:0-3888 GCA_046590775.1 Acidimicrobiales bacterium | reverse complement strand
GCGCCCCGTCCCGAGCGGTCCGAGCGTCCCGAGCGGTCCGATCGCCCTGAGCGCTCCGACCGTCCCGCCGGTGGCGGCCGCCGCGGCACGTTCGCCACGCCGGGCGAGGCCGCCGCTCCGGCGGCCGGGGCCACCAAGGTCGCCTCGTTCGAGTCCGAGTTCGAGGCCGAGCTGGCCGGCGAGTTCGGCGACCTCGGCACGGCCGAGCAGCCCTCCGACGCCGGCGCCCGCAGCGACGGCGACGGCCCGCGTCGCAACCGGAGCCGCAGCGGCGGCGGCGGCGGTCGGGGCGGCCGCGGCGGACGGGACTAGTTCCCTGACGATCAGGCTGGCGCAGCTCGACAACGGGCTGCGGGTGGTGACCGAGCGGATGCCAGAGGTCCGCTCGGTCACCTTTGGGGTCGAGATCGGCACCGGCAGCCGCGACGAGCCGGCGGCCATCGCCGGCGCCTCGCACTTCCTCGAGCACCTGCTGTTCAAGGGCACTGAGGAGCGGAGCGGCCGTGAGATCTCCGAGGCTGTCGACGCCGCCGGCGGGGACATGAACGCCTGCACGGCACGCGAGCAGACGTCGTTCTACGTGCGTCTCCTGGCCGACGACGGAGCGCTGGGGCTCGACCTGCTGTGCGACACGGTGCTGCACCCGACGCTGGCGCCCGATGATGTCGAGATCGAGCGCCAGGTCATCCTCGAGGAGATCCTGCAGCACGACGACGACCCGGGTGACGTCGTCCACGAGCTGTGGGCCGACGCCCTCTTCGCCCCCCACCCCCTGGGCCGGGACCCGCTCGGGTCCGAGGCCAGCGTGCGCTCGACCTCGGCCGAGGATGTCCGAGGCTTCTTCGCCGCCCACTACCGGCCAGGGAACATGGTGGTGGCGGCCGCCGGGAACCTCGACCACGACGAGGTGGTGGCCGCCGTCGAGGCCCGCTTCGCCGCCAGCGACGGCGGGGTGGCGCCGTCCCGCACGCCGCCGGACGACCACCAGCAGGCGCTCGTGGTGAACGAGGACGACACCGAGCAGGTGCACGTCGTCGTCGGCGTGCGCGGCCTGGCCTGCGACGATGAGGACCGCCACGCGCTGGCGGTGCTCGAGCACGCCCTGGGCGGTGGGCTGTCCAGCCGGCTGTGGCAGCAGGTCCGGGAGGAGCGGGGCCTGGCCTACAGCGTGTACTCCTTCCGCAGCCAGTACCAGGGGGCAGGCAGCCTCGGCGTCTACGCCGGCACCGCCCCTGACCACCTCGACGAGGTGCTCGGACTCATCGGCGGCGAGCTCGACACCCTCGCCGCCAGCGGCATCACCGAGCGCGAGCTCGAGGTGGCCGTCGGCCACCTGGTCGGCGAGCTGGCCCTGTCGCTCGAGGACTCGGGCTCGCGCATGGCCCGCTTGGGTCGATCGGTGCTGGTCCACGACCGGGCGCGCACCTTCGACGAGGTCGTGGCCCGGCTGCGGGCCGTCACCCTGGCCGACGTGGCCGAGGTGGCCGAGCGGGTCCTGACCAGGCCCCGCACGCTGGCCATGGTCGGCCCGGTCGACCCGGCGACGCTGACAGGCTGACAGCACCCCTTCCCCCCTCGGGTTTGCCCACTTTTGGTCCCCCTGCAGTCCAAAAGTGGGCAAACCTGAGGAGGTTTCAGCCGCCCCCCCGCCCTCGGCACGAGAAGCGCTGCTGAGCGTTGAGGGGTATCCTCGAGAGCATGGAAGCCTTGGCGCCGCGGCTCCTGACCAACGCCGACCTCGACGCCCTCGACGTGCCGTTCTTGCGAGAGCTCCACGAGGGGGTCCTGTACGTGACGCCGTCCCCCGGCTTCCGGCACCAGCGGGCGGTCAGCCGCTTCGCCGCGCTCTTCGAGTCGCTTGTTCCGGAGGGGTTCGTCGGCCTGCCGGCACCGTTCGACTACCAACCGGATGACCACACCACCTACGAGCCCGACTACTCGGTGTGGGACGAAGCCGTGGTCGAGCGCCGCCCGCTGGATGTGGCGCCGGTCCTGGCCATCGAGGTCCTCTCGCCGAACAAGCCCGAGCACGACCTCGTTCGCAAGTTCGGCGGGTACGAGCGCTTCGGCGTGGCCCACTACTGGATCCTGAATCCGGTGGGGGAGACCCTGGTGGCGTACCGACTGGTGGACGGCCGGTACGCCGAGGCCGCTCGAGCCGAGGGCGAGGAGCTGTTCGAGGTCGACGACCCGTTCCCCGTGCGGCTGCGCCCCGCAGCGCTGTTCCGGCGGGGCCCAGCCGCCTGAGCCCTCGGTAGGGTGCGGCCGTGACGACGGTTGGCGTGCTGGGTGCCCGCGGGAAGATGGGCCGCACCGTGTGCGCCGCCGTCGAGGCCGCCGCCGACCTGACGCTCGGGCCGCAGGTCGACCTCGACGACCCGCTCGGCGACCTGGCCGGCAGCGACGTGGTGGTGGTGTTCACCGCTGCGGGTCAGGCGATGGACGGACTCCGCTGGTGCGGGGCCAACGGCGTGCACGCCGTCGTCGGCACCACCGGCTTCTCGGCCGACGAGGTGGCCGAGCTTCACGGCCTCTTCGGCGGACCCCCCAACCTGGCCCTGGTGGCCAACTTCGCCATCGGGGCCGTGCTGCTGATGCAGGTGGCCGAGCGGTGCGCCCCCCACTTCGCCAGCTGCGAGATCACCGAGCTGCACCACGACCAGAAGGCCGACGCCCCGTCCGGCACCGCCATCGTCACCGCCCGGCGCATCGCCGCCGCCCGAGGCGACGAGCCGTGGGCACCCGACCCCACCACCAGCGAGGTCGTGGCCGGCGCCCGAGGCGGCGTGGTCGACGGCATCCACGTCCACTCCCAGCGCCAACGCGGGATGGTGGCCAGCCAGGAGGTGGTCTTTGGCACCGAGGGCCAGTGGCTCACCCTCCGCCACGACACCAGCAGCCGCGAGTCCTTCATGCCCGGCGTCCTCCTGGTCGTGCGCAGCATCGCCACTCGCCCAGGCGTCACGCTGGACCTCGACCCCTTCCTCTGACCGCCTGAGTCCTCGTCGCCTCTCACCTCGTCCCGGCTCGACGCACCCACCATGCCGCGATCTCGGTCCGGTTGGCCAGGCCGAGCTTGGTGAGGATGTTGCTGACGTGGACGCTGGCCGTCTTGGTCGAGATGTACAGGGCGCTGGCGATCTGGCCGTTGGTTCGCCCGTCGGCCACCAGGGCGGCCACCTCGCGCTCGCGGGCCGTGAGCCCGCCGGGCCCGTCGGCCGACGGAGCGGTGGACGTTGCCCCCAGGCGCCGCTCGAGGTCGGACGCCTCGTCCCGACGCCAGCCCGGCCAGGTGGCCAGCGCCTCGACGGCCGCCGCCGCCTCGGCATGGGCCGCCGCGCGATCGCCGAGCGCCGCCCGCTCGCCGGCCAGCGCCACCCGGGCCGTGGCTTCGATCCAGGCCGCCCGGCGTCGCCAAGCGCTGGTGCTGGAACCCGGCAGCGCGGCGGAGGCGACGAGCGCCTCGACCGCCGCTTCGTGGCGTCCCTCGGCGGCCAGGAGGAGGCCCTCGACCAGGAAGGGTGTGCCCAGGTGCCAGTCGGGCTTGTCGCCGACCGGGAGGATGGCGCCGACGAAGCTGCGCAGCTCGTCGTGCGCCACCCCGACGGCGAGCCCGGTGGCCACGGCCCGCACGAGCGGCTCGGCGCTGACGAGGGTCGCCGGCGGGGTGGCCAGGCGGCGGAGGCTGGCGATCGCCCGCTCCACCCGTTCGCGGTCGCCGGTCCGGGCGCCCTGCTGGGCGTCGAGGCCCGCCGTCCACTGGTCCTCCTTGGCGCTGATCCCCTCGAGCGAGCGCAGCCGGGCCAGGTGCGGCTCGGCCCCGTCGAGGTCGCCGACCTCGATGGCCAGCAGGGCCCGGAGCCCGGCGTGCCACTGCCGGTGCTGGCC
>JBKJUI010000400.1:0-3779 GCA_046590775.1 Acidimicrobiales bacterium | reverse complement strand
GCCATCGACGCCCACCGGTCGGAGAGCACGGCCAGGACGAGCGGGCCGCCCACGTGCTCGACGACCCCGACGGAGTTGACGCGCCAGGCGCAGCAGGCCGAGCCGGCGAACCCGTTCTTCTGCCGCACCACGGTGCCGGGCGGGGCCCCCGCCGTCACACCCCACCGCTGGCTCGGCACCACCGAACCCATCGCGTGCACGAGCGGGGCGCGGTGGGCGGCGTCCAGGATCCCGCCCTCGCCGAGGACGACCTGGCGCAGCAGGTGGACCTGGTCTGCTGCGGTGGTCGAGGTGATGCCCCACGACGGGCTGGCCTGGTCGGTCTCGTTGAGGCCGAAGGTGCGGTCGAGCTGGGCCATCCCGGGCGCACCCCCGAGCGAGCTCCACAGCTCGGTGGTCGGGGGGTTGGACGACTCGGTGATCATGGGCCACAGGCGGGCCTGCTCCCCGGCCGTCAGCCCCCGGCCCTGGCGCTGGGCCCGCAGCAGCACGCCCGCTCCCACCTCGACCTTGACCACGCTGGCCGTCGTCACCGAAGTCCCCGGGTTGAGGTGCCAGGTGCACCCCGAGCGGGTGTCGTGGGCGGTTGCGGTGATGTGGTGGCCGGCGAACCGGTTGGCCACGTCGGCCTTCAGGGCCGGCGTGAACGGGTCGGCCCCGGCGCACCGGTCCAGCGCGGCCGCCGGTGCCGGCTGCACGAGCGTCGCCCCACCGGTGATCACCATGGCTAGGACCGGGCGGAGGAGCCGCATCCGGCCATCCTCACCGACCGGCCGCGACCTGTCCATCGGGCGCAGCCGTCAGCCGTCAGCCGGTGGGCAGGGCCCGTCCGGCCCGGGTGGCGCCGACCGGGTCAGTCTCGGTCGGCACGTTCGGCACCTCGAGGTCGACCTTCACCGTGCCGTGCCGCTCCTCCCAGCGCACCACGTTCAGGCAGGCGGCGTACACGGCCAACCGGCCGAACAGGGCGAGCCAGGCCAGCAGGGCGAAGATCACGCCGAGCGAGCCGTACAGGGCCGAGCTGGAGCCGACGAGCCGTGGCACGTAGACGCCGCCGACGATCTTGAGGATCTCGAAGCCGATCGCCCCGAGGATCGCCCCCGCCAGGTGGGCCCGCCACGGGAGCCCGCTCCTGGTGGTGAGCGCCTTGAACGTCCACAGCCACAGGGCGACGTCGACGAGAAGGGTGGGGAGAAGGGAGAGCCACGTGAGCGGGCCCGGCAGGAACCCTGCGGCGGTCGTGGCCACCACCGATGCGGCGAGCAGCAGCACGGCGCCGACGAGCCACAGGAAGGCGAAGCCGCGGTCCTTGAGGCCTCGGCCCTCGGCCTGCCAGACCGCCCCGAACGCCGTCTCCAAGGTGTTCACCAGGCCGAGGCCGCTCCACAGAAGGCCGGCCAGGCCGACGATCGACGCCGAGCGCTTCGACTCGCTGGCCTGCTTCAGGGTGTCGCGCACGAACGTGGCTGTCTCACCGGTCAGGCTCAGCTGGTCGATCACCGTCCCGGCCACGTCGTTCCGGCTGGCGAACAGCCCGATCACCGCGATGCCGACCAGCAGCAGCGGGAACAGCGACAGGAAGGCGGCAAGCGTGATGTAGGACGCCAGCGGGCCGCCCTGGATGGCCCCAAAGCGCTTCTGGACGGCCAGCGCCGTGCGGGCCCACGCGTAGCGCGACGTGAGCGGGGAGAGGACGCGATCGAGCACGCCTCTGCTCTACCCGAGAAGGAGGCCGAACCTACAGTGGCCCCGATGCCCGCGGCCCCCCGACCTCGCCACGTCGCCGTCGTCATGGACGGCAACGGCCGGTGGGCGCAGCGCCAGGGCTTCTCCCGGACCGTCGGCCACGCCGCCGGCGAAGAGGCGCTCTACCGGGTGGTCGACGCCGCCATCGAGATCGGCCTCGAGGCCCTCACCGTCTACGGCTTCTCCACGGAGAACTGGACCCGGCCCGAGGAGGAGGTGGCCTACCTCATGGGCCTGCCCGGCGAGGTGGTGGCCAAGCGGATGGCCGAGCTCCACCGGCGCAACGTGCGGGTCCGGGTGGCCGGCCGGCGGGACAGCCGGGTGCCCGAGTCGGTCCTCGACCACATCGACGAGGCCGTGGCCCGGACGGCGGCGAACACCGGGCTCACCTTCTGCATCGCCTTCAACTACGGGGGCCGGGCCGAGATCACCGACGCCGTGCGGGCCATCGTGGCCAAGGGCCTCTCGCCCGAGGAGGTCGACGAGGACACGATCAGCGCCCACCTCTACGTGCCCGACCTGCCCGACCCGGACCTCGTCATCCGCACGTCCGGCGAGGTGCGGTGGTCGAACTTCCTGCTGTGGCAGGCGGCCTACGCCGAGCTCGTGTTCGTCGACACGCTCTGGCCCGACTTCGGGCGCGAGCACCTGGTCGCCGCCCTCGACGAGTACGCCCGCCGCGACCGGCGCTTCGGCGCGGTGTGAACCTCTACCGGGACGAGGGCGTCGTCCTCCGCACCTACCGGCTGGGCGAGGCCGACCGGATCGTCGTCCTCCTCACCGCCGGCCGGGGGAAGGTGCGGGCGGTGGCCAAAGGGGTGCGCAAGACGACCAGCCGCTTCGGCTCCCGGCTCGAGCCCACCAGCCACGTCGCCCTCCAGCTCTACGAGGGCCGCTCGCTGCACACGGTCACCCAGGTCGAGGCGCTCGACACGTTCGCGGCCATTCGGGGTGACCTCGACCGGCTGTCCCGGGCCACCACGCTGCTCGAGGTGTCTGACCAGGTGGCGCAGGAGGGCGAGCCCAACCCCCGGCTGCTGCAGATGCTGCTCGGGGCGCTGCGTACCCTCGAAGCCCGCGACTCGGCGATCCTGGTGCCGGCCTTCTTCCTCAAGCTGCTGGCTGCCGAAGGCACCGAGCCGATGCTCGACGCCTGCGCGGTGTGCGGCGCCGAGGAGGGCCTGGCCGCCTTCGACCACGCACAGGGGGGCACGCTGTGCCGCGCTCACCGCGCCGGCGGCCACCCGGTTTCGCCTCCCGCCCTCGAGCTGTGCCGGCGCATCCTTGGCGGCGGACTCGGCGCCGCACTGGACGAGCCGGCCTCGGCCGTCACCGCCGAGGTCGACTGGCTCGCCACCCGGGCCCTCGAGGTCAACCTCGAGCGCCACCTCCGCTCCACCCACCTCCTCGACCGCTGAGGCTTCCCCGGTGGGTCAGCCGCCCGAGGCGCGGGATCGGTCCGGTCCAGCGTGCGCCAGAGCTGGCGGACGCCGTTCCACGAGGCGCCTCACACGTTGACTTTCCCAATTCTCACGTCCGGAAGCCTCCGCTACCCTCGCCCGCCATGCCCGAGCCCGATCCCCAGCGGATGGAAGCCGTCGTCGGCCTCTGCAAGCGGCGCGGCTTCATCTTCCCATCCGCCGAGATCTACGGCGGGTTCCGATCCACCTACGACTACGGCCCGCTCGGCGTTCAGCTGCTGCGGAACGTGAAGGACGCCTGGTGGCGCTCGATGGTCCAGCTGCGTGACGACGTGGTCGGGCTCGATGCCGCCATCCTCGGTCCGTCCAACATCTGGCAGGCCAGCGGCCACCTGGCCACCTTCACCGACCCGCTGGTCGACTGCCGCAGCTGCAAGCAGCGGTGGCGGGCCGACCACCTCGAGCCGGCGGCCGACGGCAAGCTCCACTGCCCGAGCTGCGACAGCACCGACCTCACCGAGCCTCGCGACTTCAACCTCATGTTCAAGACCCACACCGGGCCCGTGGCCGACGCCGGGTCGGTGGCCTACCTGCGGCCCGAGACGGCGCAGG
>JBKJUI010000452.1:0-4523 GCA_046590775.1 Acidimicrobiales bacterium | reverse complement strand
GTGGGGCCCGAC
This sequence comes from Acidimicrobiales bacterium, assembly GCA_046590775.1. Taxonomy (GTDB): domain Bacteria; phylum Actinomycetota; class Acidimicrobiia; order Acidimicrobiales; family JAUJNH01; genus JAUJNH01. Next base: position 4,511 of record JBKJUI010000452.1, on the reverse strand, counting down.
GACGTCGACGTCGTCGTCGAGCTCATCGGGGGGATCGAACCTGCCCGCTCGCTGATCCTCGATGCCCTGAAGGCGGGCAAGCCGGTGGTCACGGCCAACAAGGAGCTGGTGGCCGACCTCGGCGACGAGCTGTTCCAGGCCGCCGCCGCCGCCGGCGTCGACCTGCTCTTCGAGGCCAGCGTGGCCGGCGGCATCCCGATCATCCGGCCGCTGCGCCAGTCGCTCGCCGCCGAGCGCCTGACCCGGGTGATGGGGATCGTCAACGGCACCACCAACTACATCCTCACCAAGATGGAGGCGGGCGAGGGCTACGGCGAGGCCCTGGCCCAGGCCCAGTCGCTGGGCTATGCCGAGCGCGACCCGACGGCCGACGTCGAGGGCTTCGACGCCGCGGCCAAGGCGGCGATCATCGCCACGGTGGCCTTCGGCCAGAAGGTGGTGGCGGGCGACGTCGCCCGCGAGGGCATCAGCGGGCTCACGACCGGGGACTTCGCCTTCGCCCGCCGCATGGGCTTCGCCGTCAAGCTGCTGGCCGTGGCCGAGCGCCACGACGACGACTCGGTGTCGGCCCGGGTCCACCCGTCGCTCGTGCCGCTGTCCCACCCGCTGGCCAGCGTCCATGACAGCTTCAACGCCGTCTTCGTCGAGGGCGAGGCGGTCGGCGAGCTGATGTTCTTCGGGCGCGGGGCCGGGGGCCGCCCGACGGCCAGCGCCGTGCTCGGTGACCTGCTCGACGCCGCCCACTCCCTCCGGGGCGGGGCCCCGGGCCGCCTGCCCCAGCCGGGGCGAGCCCGCATCCGACCGTTCGAGGACATGATCTCGCCCTACTACGTCAGCCTCCTGGTCCGTGACGAGCCCGGGGTGCTGGCGGCGGTGGCCGGGGTCTTCGGCCGCCACGGCGTGAGCATCCGCACCATGGAGCAGGAGGGCGCACCCGGGGGCGACGCCAGGATCGACTTCGTCACCCACACCGCCACCGAGCGCAACGTGCAGGCCACGCTCGCCGATCTGCGCGAGCTCGACGTCGTGGACGCCATCGGCAGCCTCATCCGCGTGGTGGCCTAGCCGTGCCCGCTCCGGCCTGGCGGGGCCTGATCGAGGAGTACCGCAGCTTCCTCCCGGTGTCAGCCACCACCGAGGTCGTGACGTTGCTCGAGGGGGCCACGCCGCTCCTGCACGCCGACCGGCTGTCCGACGAGCTCGGAGCCGACGTCTGGCTCAAGGTCGAGGGCGCCAACCCCACCGGGTCGTTCAAGGACCGGGGGATGACCCTGGCCATCACCAAGGCGGTGGAGGAGGGGGCCAAGGCCGTCGTCTGCGCCAGCACCGGGAACACCAGCGCCTCGGCGGCCGCCTACGCCGCCCGGGCCGGCCTCACGTGCGTCGTGCTCATCCCCGATGGCTACATCGCCCTCGGCAAGCTCACCCAGGCCCTGGTCCACGGCGCCCGGGTGCTTCAGGTCCGGGGCAACTTCGACCGGGCCCTCACCATCGTGCGCGAGCTCGGCGAGCGGGCGCCGCTGACCGTCGTCAACTCGGTCAACCCGTACCGCATCGAGGGGCAGAAGACCGGTGCGTTCGAGATCGTCGACGTGCTGGGCGATGCCCCCGACGTGCACTGCATCCCGGTGGGCAACGCCGGCAACATCACCGCCTACTGGCGCGGCTACCTCGAGTACCGGGCGGCCGGCGCCGCCACCAGGCTGCCCCGGATGCTGGGGTTCCAGGCGGCCGGCGCCGCGCCCATCGTCGCCGGGCACCCGATCGAGGAGCCCGACACGATCGCCACCGCCATCCGGATCGGCAACCCGGCCAGCTGGTACGGCGCTACCGCCGCCGCCAGCGAGTCGGGCGGCGGCATCACCGCGGTGACCGACGAGGAGATCCTGGCCGCCTACCGCTTCCTCGCCGCCGAGGAGAGCGTCTACTGCGAGCCGGCATCGGCCGCGTCGGTGGCCGGTCTCCGCAAGGTGGGGGTCGAGCCGGGGTCCACGGTCGTCTGCGTCCTCACCGGCAACGGCCTGAAGGACCCCGACACCGCCGTCGGCCAGATCACCCCGCCGGCCCCGATCGAGGCCGACTACGCGTCGATCGTGGAGCAGCTCGGCCTGTAGCCCTGTGGGCGGGGGGCATGCCCGCTGGTGGCGTTGCCGTTCTCCGGGGGAGGCGCTACCGTTCGCCGCTGGTTCCTCCGGAGCGGGCCCGGACCTCGACAGAGGCCGGCCTGACGGTCGTCGACCAGCCCCCTTCCTGGCGCTCCGGCGCCGACGAGCGCTGGTCTTCGTCGCTGCTCGTCCCGGCCGGACCCCGGCGGGGACCATCCCCGTGCGACCACGACACTGACGGGCAAGGAAGGTGACGATGAGCGGAGAGCCGCAGCTCGAACGCTCGGTCCTCGAGGGCAAGGAGCGGGACAAGCTCCAGGCCATCGCCGAGGCGCTCGGGCTCAAGCCCACGGCCAGGGCGAAGAAGGCGGACCTGATCGACGGCATCCTCCGGGCCACCGGCGTCGAGGCCGCTCCCGCCGAGGCCGAGGCCATGAAGCCGAAGCGCCCCACCCGGAAGCGGGCAGCCGAGGTGGTCGCCGCGCCGCCTGGAGACGACCAGGGCGTGGTGGCCACGATGAGCACCGTGGAGAATGCCGGGGACCCGCCGGCCGAGTCCGCTCCTCAGTCCAAGGCCGAGCCGGAGCCCGAGATCGGAGCCGACGTCCAGCTCGAGCCGGCGCCCGCGGAGCCCCCGGCGGCCGCCGCCAACGGCGAGGCGAAGGCGCAGGAGCAGGATCAGAAGCAGGACGGAGGTCGCAACGGCAGGCCCGGCCCCGCCCCTCAGCCTCAGCCACAGCCACAGCCCCCCCGAGCGTTCTCCCCTCCCGGCCCTCCGGGACCCGGCAACCACGCCGTGCCTCCTGCCGGCAGCCAGGCCCAGCCCGCACCCGGCAGCGCCGCCTCGCAGAGCCAGCCGGGGCAGCCGGGCCAGCAGGGGCAGGGAGCTCCCGCCGAGGGCGGGGACGTGCGGCGCAACCGGCGCAGGCGGGGACGCGACCGCGACCGCGTCGGCGTCGGCTACGACCAGCAGGCGCAGCAGGCCGACCAGGCCTACTCGGGTGAGCCGATCCCCTGCGACGGCCTGCTCGAGCTCCGGCCGGACGGCTTCGGCTTCCTGCGCACCAGCGGCTACGTCACCGGGCCCGACGACGTGTACGTGTCCACCAGCCAGATCCGGAAGTTCGCCCTCCGGGCCGGCGACCGCATCGTCGGCGCCAGCCGGCCGGCCACCACCCAGGAGCGCTTCGGAGCCCTGCTGCGCATCGACGCCGTCGGCGACCAGAGCCCGGAGGAGGCCAGGCGCAGGCCCCGCTTCGAGGACCTCACGCCGGTCTTCCCGAGCGAGCGCCTCACCCTCGAGCTCGGAGATCCCGCCGACCCGGCGCACCAGACAGGCCGGGTCATCGACCTCCTGGCCCCGCTCGGCAAGGGCCAGCGCGGGTTGGTCGTCGCACCGCCGAGGGCCGGCAAGACCACCGTGGTGAAGCACATCGCCAGGGCGGTCGAGGCCAACCACCCAGACGTCGACCTCATGGTGCTGCTCGTCGACGAGCGGCCCGAGGAGGTCACCGACCTGCGCCGCAGCGTCAAGGGCGACGTCATCGGCTCCACCGCCGACCGGCCGCCCGAAGAGCAGGCCAACGTGGCCGACCTGGTCATCGAGGTGGCCAAGCGTCGGGTCGAGCTGGGCCGCGACGTCGTGGTCATCGTCGACGGCATCAGCCGCCTGGCCCGGGCGTACGGCCTGGCGCAGCCCCCCACCGGGCGGATCCTTCCCGGCGGGGTCGATGCCGGTGCCGTCTCCCCCTCGAAGCGGTTCTTCGGCGCGGGCCGCAACCTCGAGGAGGGGGGCTCGCTGACAATCGTCGCCACCGCCCTGGTGGAGACCGGCTCCGCTCTGGACGCCGTCATCTTCGAGGAGCTCAGGGGGTCGGCCAGCTCCGAGCTGCGCCTCGACGGCCGGCTCGCCGAGCGGCGGACGTACCCAGCCGTCGACATCACCGCCTCCTCCACCGGTCAGGACGAGCTTCTCCTCGGCGACGACGAGCGGCAGCGGGTGCGGCAGCTCCGCCGGGAGCTCGCCCCCCTCGGCCGGGACGGGAGGGTCTCCTCCTCCTCCGGCGCCACGGAGGCCTCCGAGCAGCTCCTCGACCGGCTGAAGGCCACCAAGACCAACGCCGACTTCCTGGCCGACCTGGCCCGGACGTCGGCCTAGCTGGCGGGAACAGTGGGCGACCCCCTACCGTTGGAAGGCTCCCTATGAAGACTGACATCCACCCCACGTACACCGATGCCAAGGTCTCGTGCTCCTGCGGGAACACGTTCACGACCCGTTCGACCAAGCCTGAGCTTCGTGTCGAGCTGTGCAACGAGTGCCATCCCTTCTACACGGGGAAGCAGAAGCTCGTCGACACCGGCGGCCGCGTCGAGCGCTTCGAGAAGCGGTACGGCGCCCGCAAGGGT
>JBKJUI010000316.1:0-3742 GCA_046590775.1 Acidimicrobiales bacterium | reverse complement strand
TACGTGGGGCCCAACATCCTGGCCCTCGAGAAGCGGTACTCGTTCCCGCCGCGGGAGTTCCGGCTGTGGCTGGCCCTGCACGAGGTGACCCACCGGGCCCAGTTCACCGGGGTCCCGTGGCTGCGCCAGCACTACCTCGGCCTGGTCGAGGAGGTCCTCGACGTGGCCGACATGGACGCCAAGCGCCTCCTGTACGCCCTGCGGCGGGCGGCCGACGAGATCGGCCACGGCCGCAACCCGTTGGCCGAGGGTGGCCTCCCCGCCCTGCTGGCCACACCCGAGCAGCGTGGTGTGTTCTCCCGGCTCAACGGGCTCATGAGCCTGCTCGAAGGCCACGGCGACACGACCATGGACCGGGCCGGCGCCGCCCGGATCCCCTCGGCCGACCGCTTCGCCCGGGTGCTCCGCCAGCGCCGCCAGCAGGCCAACCCCCTGGTGAAGCTGGTGCTGCAGGCCGTCGGCTTCGAGGCGAAGCTCGCCCAGTACGAGGCCGGCGAGCGCTTCATCGAAGGGGTCGAGGCCGAAGGGGGCCCCGAGCTGCTCGACCGGGTGTGGGAGCGGCCGGAGCACCTGCCCACTCTGGAGGAAGTGGGCGAACCCGGTCGTTGGGTGGCGCGCATGCGAACGACCGCCCGGACTCCTTCTACCCTCTGACTGTCGTGGCCCTCGTTCTGGTCGTCGACGACGAAGCCGACATCCGCGACCTCGTGCGACTGAATCTCGAGCTCGAGGGGCACGAGGTCGAGCTGGCCGGGGATGGCGCCGCCGCGCTGGCGGCCGTGGCCGACGGGCTCCGGCCCGACCTGGTGCTGCTCGACCTGATGATGCCCCGGGTCGACGGCTGGGAGGTGCTGCGCCAGCTGAAGGCCGACCCCGACCCCGACGTGGCGGCCACACCCATCGTGCTCCTCACCGCCAAGACCGGCGAGCTCGACCGCATCCGCGGTGGGATCGAGGGGGCGCTGCGCTACCTCACCAAGCCCTTCAACATCTCTGTCCTCCTCGAGGCGGTGACGACGGCCATCGAGGCCGACGAGGCCGAGGCCCGGCTGGCGGCCCAGACCTCGGCCCTGCAGCACCTTGCCCGCCTGGAGAGGGGCGAGGCCGACGGCGGGCGGCCCCCGTCCGGGGGCGGCGGGCGGCGAGTCCGGTTCTCCCGCCTCGAGCGCCAGCCCGACGGGCCGATGCCCCCCACCCTGGCCGGCGCGCCGTCGGCCCCGGCCGGCGTGGCCCTCGACCTCAGCCGCCTCTCGGCCAAGCAGCTCGAGGTGCTCGACGCCGTGGGCCGCCACCCCACGGTCCGGGTGGCGTCGGCGTCGCTCGGGGTCAGCCGCTCCAACGTGTACGCCAGCCTCCGCCGCATCGCCGCCAAGCTCCACGTCGTCTCGGTGCACGAGCTGGTCGCCTTTGCCCGGGAGCGCGCCGGCTGAGCCCGCCATGAGCGTCGGCCTGCTCCCTCGCTGCACCTTCCCGCCGGCGGGCACACCGCTCACCTGCGGGGTCTCGGGCGGTGCCGACTCGCTGGGCCTGCTCGCTCTCGCCGTCGAGGCGGGCTGCCTGGCCACCGCCGTCCACGTCGAGCACGGGCTGCGGCCCGGCACGGCGGACGAGGCCGATCGGGTGGCCGCCGCCGCCGCCCGCCTCGGCGCCGGGTTCCGCTCCGTCCGGGTCGTGGTGGCGCCGGGGCCAGACCTCGAGGCTCGAGCCCGCGCCGCCCGCCACGCCGCCCTCGGGCCGTCGGCGGCGCTCGGCCACACGGCCGACGACCTGGCCGAGACCGTGCTGGTCAACCTGCTGCGGGGGGCAGGGCCATCGGGACTGTCGTCGCTGCGCCCCGGCCCTCGCCACCCGCTCCTCGGGCTGCGGCGGGCCGAGGTCCGGGCCGTCTGCGCCGACCGGGGCCTGGAGCCGCTCGACGACCCCTCCAACGCCGACCCCCGCTTCGTGCGCAACCGGGTCCGCCACGAGGTGCTGCCGCTGCTCGCCAGCGTCGGCGGCCGCGACCCCGTGCCACTGCTCGTCCGCACCGCCGAGCTGGCCGCCGCCGACGTCGACCACCTGGAGCAGCTGGCCGCCAGGCTCGACCCGGCCGACGCCCGGGCCCTGGCCGCCGCCCCGGCACCGGTGGCCGCCCGGGCCGTGCGCCGCTGGCTGGCGGGCGAGGGCGAGGGCCCCGGCGGCATCGAGCGCCACCCCCCCGACCGGGCCGCCGTCGCCCGGGTCCTGGCCGTGGCCGCCGGCGGCGCCGTGGCCTGTGAGGTGGCCGGGGGCTGGCGGGTGGCCCGCCGGGGCCAGGTCCTGCGCCTCGAGCCTCCCGGCTGAGTGCAGCCCGCTAACTTCGCCGGTCGTGTCACCGGAGCCCGTGCCGAAGCCCTGGTGCGACGACCCGGCCCTCGGGACGCTCGTGGTGGCCGAAGACGAGCTGCAGGCCACGGTGCGGGCGCTGGGCGAGCGGATCTCGGCTGACCACGAGGCCCGCAGCGACCAGCCCCTGCTGTGCGTGGCCGTGCTGAAGGGCGCCTTCCTGTTCATGGCCGACCTGGCCCGGGCCATCAGCTGCCCGGTCGAGTTCGACTTCATGGCCGTGGCCTCCTATGGCGCCGCGACCAAGACGAGCGGGGTCGTCCGCATCGTGAAGGACCTCGACGCCGACATCACCGGGAGGCACGTGCTGGTGGTCGAGGACGTCGTCGACTCGGGGCTGACGCTGTCGTGGCTGCGGAAGAACCTGTGGGTCCGCCAGCCCGCCACCCTCGAGGTGTGCGCCCTGCTGGTCAAAGAGGGACTGCAGGAGACCGACCCCGACCTGCGCTACGAGGGCTTCCGCATCCCCCCCGACTTCGTCGTCGGCTACGGCCTGGACGTGGGCGAGCGGTACCGCAACCTCCCCTTCATCTGCACATACGGGGCGCGCTAGGCGGTAAGTCACTGCGGGTCGGTAGCCTGGAGCCACCATGCGACGTCTCTTCAGGAACGCCGGCTTCTACGTGCTGCTGGCGCTCATCGTGCTCTTCGTGGCCGCCCAGCTCCTCAGCGGTGGCACGCCCGCCAAGAAGCTCACCCTCGACGACTTCAACGACAAGGTCAACAAGGGCGAGGTGGTGTCGGCCGAGCTCACCGAGCCCGAGGACAAGGTCAAGGGCGTCCTCAAGGACGGCACCAAGTACGAGGTCAAGTACGTGGCCGAGAACGCGGACGAGATCGCCGAGCGGCTGCGCAACACCAACGGTCCCGACAACAAGCCGCTCACGCTCTCGGCCAAGAAGAACTCCGACTCCATCTGGCTCTCTCTGCTGTTCAACTTCCTCCCCTTCATCTTCCTGTTCGGGCTCTTCTTCTTCGTGCTGAACCAGATGCAGGGCGGCGGCAACCGGGTGATGCAGTTCGGCAAGGCCAAGCCGAAGACCATCAGCAAGGACCAGCCGAAGGTCACCTTCGCCGACGTCGCCGGGGCCGACGAGGCGGTCGAGGAGCTGTACGAGATCAAGGACTTCCTCGAGAACCCGGCCCGGTTCCAGGCCATGGGGGCCAAGATCCCGAAGGGCGTGCTGCTCTTCGGCCCGCCTGGAACGGGCAAGACCCTGCTGGCCCGGGCCGTGGCGGGCGAGGCCGGCGTGCCGTTCTTCTCGATCTCGGGCTCCGACTTCGTCGAGATGTTCGTCGGCGTCGGCGCCAGCCGGGTGCGCGACCTGTTCGAGCAGGCCAAGGAGAACGCGCCTGCGATCGTCTTCATCGACGAGAT
>JBKJUI010000244.1:0-20683 GCA_046590775.1 Acidimicrobiales bacterium | reverse complement strand
CGAGATCATCTGGGAGGAGACCTTCGGCCCCGTCCTGGCCGTGGCCCGGGTGGCCGACCTCGACGCCGCCCTCGACGTGGCCAACCGGTCCCGCTACGGGCTCGACTCCGCCGTCTTCACCCGCAGCCTCGAGCTGGCCTGGAAGGCGGCCCACGCCCTCGAGGTCGGCATGGTCCACGTCAACGACGCCCCGGCCCACGGCGTCGGCCACTTTCCCTTCGGCGGCTCCAAGCCCGACTCGGGCATCGGCCGCGAGGGCCTCGGCTACTCGATCGACGAGTGCACCCGGGTGAAGACCGTCGTGCTCCCCGACCCTCGAGTCTCCGGGTAGGCCGCGGGTTCGCTCGTTTCCTGCTCGCTCGGCTCAGGTCTTCTCACCTTCTTGCCGAAGGGTATGGAGAGTGTCCAACGGGTACACCACAGGTGAACCTGCGGTGTCTTCCGACGCCGAGGACTGCCGCAGGAGGAGACCGGACGTGGGACGAACGAGCACTCTGGTCGCCGGGGCGGTCACCGTCGTGGCCGTTGCCGCGGCGACGACCTTGGCCGTGGCTCCGACGCGACACCTGACCCCTCGACCCGTCGCCGGCGCCCCGACGGTGCTGCTGGTCGAGCCCGGCCCTGCGGACGCAGCGTCGGGCCTTTGGGAGCCGATCCCGAGTTCCCCGCTACCAGTGGCAGCCGCCGTTTCGAGGGCGCCTGCTCCACCAGCAGCATTCAAGGCGAAACCTGCGAGCGCTGCGGTTGCCCCCTCAGCTCGCCCCGCCGCCTCCGCTGGCGCGGCCGTGGTGCCGCTTGCTCCGTCGGTGGCAGCCCCCCCCGCCCCGGTGTTCGTCGCCCCGGCGAAGACGACATCGAGCACCGTCCCGAGCGATCTCGCGGCAGCGGATGAACCGGACAAGCCCGAGACTGACAAGCCCGTCGACGGCTAGTCGTGCGGGCTCTCCTCTACTCCCATGATGGCGCAGGTCTCGGCCACCTGCGCCGCAACCTGGCCATCGCCACGGCTCTGCTCGAGCGGGAGCCGGACGCAGCTGTGCTGTTGGCCCATGGGAGCGAGACGTTCGGGTCTCTGAGCATGCCATCCGGGGCCGATGGGCTGCGCCTGCCGGGCCTGCGCAAGGATGCCTCCGGTGCCTACGCCGCCCGACGGCTGGCGCTGCCGGGTGACGACGTGCTCCGGCTGCGGGCCGCCGTGCTGGCCGCTGCCGTCACCTCCTTCGAGCCGGACGTGCTGCTGGCCGACAAGCATCCGAACGGGGCTTCGGGTGAGCTGCTCCCCGCACTGGAGGTGCTGCACGAACAAGGGGGTGTGGGTGTGCTCGGCCTGCGCGACGTGCTCGATGACCCGGCGCGGGTGCGGGCGGACTGGGCGCTCCACGACCTGGCCGGGGCAGTGGCCCGCCACCACCGGGCTGTGCTCGTCTACGGCCGTCCCGACGTCTTCGACCCGCTCGCCGCCAGCGGGCTCGATGTGGGGCCGAGAGCCTGGTTCACTGGCTATGTCACCACGCCGACGCCGACAATGACGCCGGACCCCGCCTGCGGGAGTGCCCCACCGCTCGTCCTCGCCACCACCGGGGGAGGCGAGGACGGTGCCGAGCTGCTGGCCTGTGTCCTCGACGTCGCCGCAGGCGCACCGTGGCGCACGGTCGTGGTGTGCGGTCCCTTGGCCGATCCAGCCAGCCGCCGGCGCTTGCTGACCCGAGCCGACGAGGTGGGCGCCGAGCTTCTCTCCCATGTCGACGACCTCGGGTCGTGGCTCGACGGCGCCGCCGTTGCGGTCACGATGGGCGGCTACAACACCCTTCTCGAGGCGCTGTCCCGAGGGGTCGGCGTCGTCTGCGTGCCACGCATGGTGCCCCGTCTCGAGCAGCTCGTGCGGGCTCGGGCCTTTGCCGATCGAGGTCTCCTCGAGCTTCTGCCGCCCGACGAGCTGGACCCGGCATCGTTGCGCTCGGCCATCACCCGCCAGCTCGGGGGGGACCGGGAGGCCTTGGCCGGCGAAGCCCGACGGGTCCTCGGCTTCGACGGCGCCGCCGTAGCCGCCGGGCACCTCGTCGCCCTGGCCACCGAGTCGGCCGTCCCGGCTGGAGCCGGGGGCCGAGGGCCGGCCTGGTGAGTCGGCACGTCTGCTATGTGCTGAAGCGCTTCCCCCGCCTGTCCGAGACGTTCATCGTGAACGAGCTGCTCGAGCTGCGCCGTCAGGGGGAGCAGGTGAGCGTGCTCGCCATCTCCAAGCCGGTGGAGGCCGCCACCCACGGCTTCCTCCAGGAGCTCGACGTGCCGGTCACGTACCTGCCGCATCGGCCGCTTCGCCAGCCGATCCGCACAGCGGCCGGCGTCGCACTGGCCCTCGCCGCCTCACCTCGAGGCTGGTGGGCCGCCGCTCGAACCTGCCTGTGGCCGCCTCGCCTGGTCGGCCTTCGCAAGCTGCTGCAGGCGTCGGTGCTGCGGCGCGAGCTCGAGCGGCAGGGGGCCACCCACGTCCACGCCCACTTCGCCACCAGCGCCGCCGGCCTGGCCGAGGCTGTGCACCGGATGGGCGGTCCCGGCTACAGCGTCACGACTCACGCCAAGGACATCTGGCACAAGCAGGTCGCCGATGACGACCTGCGGGCCAAGCTCGCCCAAGCCAGCTTCGTGGCCACGGTGAGCCAGGCCAACGTCGAGCACCTCACGCAGGTGCTCGGCCCGGGAACCCCCGTGCACCTGGTGCCCAACAGCGTCGATGTGCGGCGACTGGGCGCCGATGAGCGGATGCCCGAGGACGGACGCGTCCTCGCCGTGGCCCGCCTCATCGAGAAGAAGGGCTTGAGCGACCTGGTGACGGCCTGCGGCCTGGCGGCCAAGCTCCGGCCCGTTCACCTGGTGATCATCGGCGACGGGCCCCTCAGCGCTCAGCTGGCCACCCAGGCGGCGAACCTCGGGGTCGACGTCGAGCTGCGAGGGGCGCAACCACGTGAGGTGGTGCTCGACGAGCTGAGGCGGGCGGCCGTCTTCGCCCTGGCGTGCGTCGTCGCAGCCGACGGTGACAGAGATGGTCTACCCACCTCGGTTCTGGAAGCAATGGCGATCGGCGTCCCCGTGGTCACCACGGCGGTGAACGGGTTGGCCGACGCCGTCCTCGACGGCGAGACTGGCCTCGTGGTGCCCGAGCACGACCCGGCAGCACTGAGCGAGGCCATCGGGCACCTGCTCGACGACCCGGCCCTGGCCTCCCGGCTGGCGGTGGCCGCCCGCCGCCACGTCGAAGGGTCCTTCGCACTGGAGCGAAGCGTCGCCCGCCTGCGAGCGCTCTTTCCCGGAAATGCAGCGTGAGGCAGGGAGGACGAGGGTCGCCGCTGGCCGTCCTGAGCACCGACCCGGGCATCGCCTGGGGATCGACCAAAGGTGCTGCGGTGCACCTGGCCGAGTTGACCGGAGCCCTCGCCCGCAGGACCGGGGGCGTGGACGTGCTCGTGGCGAGGATCGACACCGCCCTTGCCCCTCCCGACGTCGCCGTCGAGGCGCTGCCCCGATCGGGAAGGGGGAGCACCGCCGCCGTGCGCTTGGCTGGCGACGACGAGCTCGCCGCCTTTCTGGTCGAGCGCCTGTCTCCTCGCCGACCGGCGGCGCTGTACGAGCGCTTCGCCCTCCACACCCAGGCTGGCAGCCTTGCGGCCGCTTCCCTCGGAGTGCCGCACATCATCGAGCTGAACGCCCCGTTGGTCGAGGAGGCACGCCGGTACCGGACGCTCGACGAGCCCGAGGCCGCCGAGCGGCTGGAGAGGGCCGTCCTCTCCCGTGCCGACGTGGTGCTGGCTGTGAGCCGCCCCCTCGCCGCGCACGCCGAGCGGCTCGGCGCCCGTCGGGTGGAGGTCGTGCCGAACGGCGTCGACCTGCGGCGGTTTCCGCCCCGGGCCGGTGCCGGTCCGCCCGTCGCCGCCTTCCTCGGCACGCTGCGGCCGTGGCAGGGCCTGCAGGTGATGGCCGACGCCTGGCGCATCCTGGGCGCCGAGGCGCCGCCTCTGCTGGTCGTGGGCGACGGACCGGGTCGTGAGCTGCTCGAGGCGGTGGGGGCCGAGATCACGGGGTCCATCCCCCATGGGGCGGTGCCGGCCCAGCTGGCCAGGGCCGGCATCGGCCTCGCCCCCTACGTTCCCCGTGGGCCGGCCTGGTTCTCGCCGCTGAAGCTGTTCGAGTACCTGGCCGCCGGCCTGGCCGTGGTGGCCGCCGACCTTCCCGGCGTGGTCGACGTCGTCGGAGACCGGGCCGATGTTGCGACCGTCGTTCCGCAGGGCTCCGCCGAGGCCCTGGCCGCCGCCGTGGCCGAGCTCGTCGCTGACGAGGGCCGCCGGGCCGCCCTCGGCCAGGCGGGGCGGAGGCTCGTTGCGACCAGCCACACGTGGGACCACCGAGCTGCGACCGTGCTCAACCTCGTCTCGGTGTGCGCCGAAACCCAGGGAGGAGCACGGTGAGCAGCTCGACCTCTCGGCTGCTCCGCCCCTACCTGCGTCGAGAGTGGCCGGCCCTTGGTGGCGCCGGTCTCGGAAGCATCGCCATTGCCGTGGCCGAGCTGGCCCGGCCCTTCCCCCTGAAGCTCATCGTCGACCGGGTGGTGGAGGAGCACGACGGCCAAGGGCCGTTCGAGCTGGAGCCCTCCGACATCCGGCTGGCCCTGTTCGTCGGCCTGCTGGCCGTGGTCGTGGCCGCCGTCGACGCGGTGGCCGACTACGTCGTCGACATCCGGCTGGAGCGGGCCGGCACGCGCATCGTGCACGACCTCCGCTGTGCGGCCTACGACCGCCTCCAGCAGCTGCCGCTCGCCTACCACCAGAAGCGGCCGACCGGCGACCTCGTCACCCGGGTCACCGGCGACGTCAACGCGGTCGGTGACATGTTCACCGAGTCGCTGGGCAAGGTGGTCTCCTCGGCCCTCCTGCTCGTGGGCATGCTCGTCGTGAGCATCTGGATCGACCCCATCCTCGCCCTCGCCGCCTTCTCCGTGACGCCCCTGCTGGCCGAGGCCACGATCCGAGCCCGGCGCCGGCTGAAGGCGGCGGCCAGGGAACAACGTGCCTCGGAGGGGCAGGTCGCCGCCCTGGCCACCGAGGCCCTGGCCGCCATGCGCGAGGTGAAGGCCCTCGGCACCGAGCGCTTCGAGGTGGACCGGCTGGCTTCCCGAAGTGCCGAGGCCCGCCGGGCCGGCCTGGCCGCAGCCACGGTCGAGGGGCGCTTCGGTGGCGTCGTCGACGTGACCGGGGCGGTCGGCACCGCCCTGGTGCTGGTCCTCGGCGTGTTCCGGCTCGCCGCCGGCGCCATCACGCCCGGCGACCTCATCGTGATGACGTCGTACGTGCGCCGGGTCTACCGGCCGCTGCGGGAGCTGAGCCGCCAGGCCACCCGGATCGCCCGCTCCCTGGCCCGGGCCGAGCGCGTGGCCGACGTCCTGGAAGCCGACGAGATGCTGCCCGAGCGCCGCAACGCCCATTCCGGGCCCCGGGGGCCGGGTGAGATCCGCTTCGAAGACATCCGCTTCGCCTACGGCGACCGGCCCGCCCTCGACGGCATCTCGTTCGTCGTCCAGTCGGGCGAGCGGGTGGCAGTGATCGGTCCCTCTGGCGCCGGGAAGTCCACCATCGCCTCGCTGCTCGTCCGGTTGGCCGACCCGACGGGCGGCCGGGTGCTGCTGGACGGGCGCGACCTGCGCGACTGCAGCCTCGACTGGGTGCGCGGCGAGGTCGGCCTGGTGCTGCAGGACACCGTGCTGTTCGGAGGCACCGTCCTCGAGAACCTGACCTACGGTGCCCAGGCCGATGCCGCAGCGGTCGAACGCGCGGCCAGGGCTGCCGGCATCCACGATGTTGCCGTCGCCCTGCCCGAGGGCTACGCCACCACCCTCGGGCCCCGAGGGGTCGGCCTCTCGGGTGGGCAGCGCCAACGGATCGCCATCGCCCGCACGTTGCTGCGCAACCCGGCCGTGCTGGTCCTGGACGAGCCCACCACCGGTCTCGATGCGGCGAGCGAATCGGAGGTGCTGGCCGGCCTCGATCGACTGATGGCCGGCCGTACCACCCTGATCATCACCCATTCCATGGCGCTGGCCCGTCAGGCCGACCGGCTCATCGTCATCGAGGGCGGGCGCGTGGTCGAGGAGGGCCATCCCGATGACCTCCTCAGGGAGGACGGTCCCCTCCGCGAGATCCTCGAGGAGCATCCATGATGATCGTGGGCGCCGGCTTCGACCCTGCCATCCCGGCCGCCGTCGACCTCCTCGACGCTGAGCGGGCCGGCGAGCTGTTGAGCGCAACCGCCGGCCGCGCCGAGCTTGGCCCGGTGTCGGTCCGCTATCTCCGCTGGAAGCCTGGGACGAACCTGGTGGTGCGCTACGACGTCGCCGTCGGCGGCGTGACCACGACGGCCAGCGCCTTCACCCGGGCAGGCGGCGGCCTGGCCCGGTGGGCCGCCGACCCAGGTCACCGGCGCCTCTCGGCCGCGGCGGCAGCCCACGCCGCGGTGCCATCGCCGCTGGGTCATGTCGCCACGGGCGACGTCCTGGTCCAGTGGTTCCCCCTCGACCTGCGTCTGCCTGCGCTGGTCCACGGGGCGGCGGCCCTGGCCCGGCGCGCCGGTGCCCACCCCCCGGACTCGGCCGACGTGGCCCTGCTGGCCTACAAGCCCCGCCGGCGGGCGGTCCAGCGCATCGGGAACGTCGTGGTGAAGGTCCACGCCGACGAGGCTGACGCAAGGCAGGGCGATCTCGCCGCCCGCAGAGCGTCTCGGGCGTTGGGCCTGCATGCGCCGGAGCCCGTTGGTGCCTCCACCGAGGACCGGAGCACGGCCCAGGCCTGGGTCGTGGGCTGCCAGCCAGCAGGGGGGCTGGGGTTGGACGAGGTTCGCCAGCTCCTGGCCCGGCTGCACGCTGCTTCACCGGACGGGCTGGCACCTGGCGGCGTCGGTACCCAGCTGGCGCGGGCGTCACAGACGGCCGAGCTCGTGGCGACGGCCGTGCCCGGGTTGGTCGACCCCGTCGGACGGCTCCTCAGCCGCCTGGGAGGAATGGCGCCGCCCGATCGGCCGCACGTCTTGTGCCACGGCGACCTGTCCCCTGACCAGCTGATCGTCTCACCCGGGCGCGGCCTGGTGCTCCTCGACCATGACGAGGCGGTCGCCGGACCGCCGGTCCTCGACTGGGCCAGCTTCGCCGCTGCGGACGTCCGGACCGTCGATGACCTCGACCGGGCGAGAGCTGCGCTGGCGGTCCTGGACCCGAGGCTCGACCCAGCCGAAGGTCGCTGGTGGCTGGCCACGGCCCTCCTCCGAAGCGCCGCCGCTCCTCTGCGATGCGCCACCTACGGCTGGCCCGAGCTGCTGGCGGCGCAGGTGGCTGCAGCAGTCGCCGCGCTGCAGGCGTGATGACGCTCCTCGAGGATCTCCTCGGCAGCCCGGTCGAGCTCGAGGTGCTGAAGGACAAGCCGGGGCGGCGGCAGACGGCACGGGCCCGGGGCCCGCGTGGCACCGCCATCGTCAAGCGGTACACCTCCGACCGGGCACCGGTGGTGGCCGCCAGGGTGCAAGCGCTGGCGGACGGACCGTCCGAGCCCGTCCTGCCGGCCGTCCTCCGGTGCGACCCGGACGCCCATCTCGTCGTCCTGACCGAGGTCCCCGGCATCCCCTTCTCACACGACCTCGACGCCGCCGGTCGCGTCGGGCGAGCCCTGGGCGCCTGGCACACCTGGTGGGCGGGCCAGCGACCGGGTCCTCTCAGTGATCACACGCCGGCCCGCGAGCTTGCGATCCTCGACGGCTGGCTGGCCCGGAGCGGCACGGGGCCTGCGAGCGCCGCCTCCGCCGCCCGCCGCCAGCTCGGCAACATCGCATGGGAGAGCACCACAGTCGTCCACCGCGACCTGTACGAGGAGCAGGTGCTGATCGGATCGGACGTGGGCCTCATCGACCTCGACGACGTCGCCCTCGGCCCCGCCGAGCTCGACCTCGGCAACCTTCTCGCCCACCTGCACCTCCTCGGCCGCCGCCAGCAGCTCGACGTCCGGTCGGCGGCGTCGACGCTCCTCGCTGCGTACCGTGCCACCGGTCCCACACTCGACGACGACCTCCTCGACGCCCTCCGCCTGCTGTCGCTCTGCCGCTTGGTATGCATCCACGGCGACGCTGGACTCCTCGACGAACCCTGAACGGGTAGACACCAATCGTGGGGATGGACCTCGTCATCGGCGTCGACGATCCTCGTCGGGAGGACGTGCGCCTTCTTCTGGAGGGCCACCTGGCGTTCACCAAGGCGACCAGCCCTCCCGAACACGTCCACGCCCTGGACATGACGGCCCTGCTGGATCCGGCGGTGAGGTTCTTCAGCGCTCGCCGGGACGCCGAGCTGCTCGGCGTCGGGGCCCTCAAGCTGCTCGATGCGTCCCACGCAGAGCTGAAGTCGATGCACACGACTCTCTCGGCCAGGGGTCAGGGGGTCGGGCGGGCGATTGTCGACCACCTGCTCGGCGTCGCCACCGAGCAGGGGTGCACGCGGGTGAGCCTCGAGACCGGGGCCATGGCCGCCTTCGCCCCGGCCCGCTCGCTGTACGCCAAGGCCGGCTTCCGGCCTTGCCCCCCCTTTGGCACCTACACGGTCAACCCGTACAGCGCGCTGATGACGATCGATCTCTGCCCGGGCTGATCGAAGGCGGCCGTGGTGGCTCTTTCGTAGCCTGCAGCGGCTGTGGCTGCACCACTGGCATCGCGTTCACTGCGCAGGGGATGGATCGGAGGGATCGGCATCGCCGTCGCCGTGCTCGTCTGCGCGTCCATCGTCACGCTGGGCCGGCGGGGGGCGGAGCGCGTCACCGCCGCCGGCGTCGCCATCGAGCAACCCGCCCTGCGGCCCGAGCCGAGCTCGACCTCGTTGGTGTTGGCCCCTGACCCGACGGTGACGGCGGTGCCGGCGACCACGGCGGCTCCGCCCGTTCCGTCGAGCGTGAAGCCGGTGGTTCTCGACCGCACCGCTCCGTTCAGGGGGATGGGGGCGTGGGTCGACGTCTTCGAGTGGGCGCCCTCGTACGTGAAGGCGCCGAAGACCGCCGTCGACCTGCCGCCGACCGCCGTCGACCGGATGGCGGCCGAGGGGGTGCAGGTGCTGTACCTCCAGGCCACGCGGTTCAACAATCCGACCGGCGGCGACATCGTCGACCCCGACGTCCTGGCCCAGTGGCTGGATCGGGCGAAGGCCAACGGGATCTCGGTCGTGGCCTGGTACCTGCCGACGCTCACCGACCCGGCGGCCGACCTGCGCCGGCTGAAGGCCGTGGCCAAGCTGCCGAACGTGGCGGGCATCGGGGTCGACATCGAGAGCACGGCGGTGACCGACGCCGCGGAGCGCTCGGCCCGGATGGTCGAGCTGTCCAAGGCCGTGCGGGCCGCGCTGCCCGACCGGCCGCTCTCCGGCATCGTCCTGCCCCCCGTGGACACCGACGTCGTCAACCTGAAGTACTGGCCGGGCTTCCCCTGGCAGCAGATACGCGGGATCTACGACGTGTGGCAGCCCATGGGCTACTGGACGAACCGCACGACGAGCAGCGGCTACCGCAACGCCGAGCGGTACACCCGCGAGAACGTTGAACGCCTCCGGGCCCACCTCGGCGACCCCAACGCAGTCGTGCACCCGATCGGCGGGATCATGAACAAGGCCACACCCGCCGACGTCACGGGCTACCTGAAGGCGGTCCGCGACACCGGCTCCGTCGGCGCCAGCCTCTACACCTGGGGCACCCAGAAGCCGGAGACCTACGCACTGATGCGAGCCGCCCGCCGCTGAGCTCTGACGCATCCGGGTCCGGCCGTAGCCTGCCGACGGTGTCGCGTCGAGGACTGGTGCTGTTCGCCGCCATGAGCCTGATCTGGGGGGTCCCCTACCTGCTCATCAAGGTGGCCCTGCGCGACCTCGGCCCGGACGTCCTGGTCTTCTGCCGCACCGCCATCGGGGCGGCGCTGCTGCTCCCCGTGGCCGCCGCCCGCCACGAGCTCCGCCCGGCGGCCGTGCGCTGGCGACCGCTGCTGGCCTACACCGCAGCCGAGCTGGCGCTCCCGTGGCTGCTGCTGACCGCGGCCGAGGAGCGGCTCTCGAGCTCGACCGCCGCCTTGCTCGTGGCGTGCGTGCCGCTCGTCGGAGCGGTGATGGCGTGGGCGTTGGGCGACCGGCGGTCCCTGGCGCGACGGAACGTCGTCGGCCTGGGCGTCGGCCTGGTGGGCGTGGCCGCCCTGGTCGGCTTCGACGTCTCCGGAGCAGAGCTCCCCTCGGTGGCGATGGTGGTGGCCGTGGCCGTCTGCTACGCCGTCGGGCCGGTCATCTTCGACCGCAAGCTGACCGGGGCTCCTCCGCTCGGGGTGGCCGCCCTCTCCCTGGCCCTGTGCGCCGTGGCCTTCTCACCCGTGGCGGCGATCCACGCCGGTGGCTCGGGCTGGTCCGGCCGCACCCTCCTCGCGGTGGCGGGGCTGGGCAGCCTGTGCACGGCGCTGGCCTTCGTCCTGTTCTTCGAGCTGATCAAGGAGATGGGCCCGGTCCGGGCGACCGTGATCACCTACGTGAACCCGGCGGTGGCCGTCGTCCTCGGGGTGGTCCTGCTCGACGAGCGGTTCGGGATCGCCAGCGCCGTGGGGTTCGCCCTCATCCTGGTCGGCTCGGTGCTGGCCACCCGGCCATCGGCCCGCCGGCCGGCGCTCCCCAGCCCGTCGTCGTCGATCATCCCGACCTGACGGCCCCGCACACCCGCCACACACTACGTTCCGGCCTGTGGGCACTCCTCGGTTCGAGCTGTACGAGAAGGCTGGATGGCACTGGCGGCTGCTGGACGCCAACGGCCGGATCCTGGCCTCCAGCTTCCGCTACGCCAGCAAGGCCACCGCCCGGCAGGCGGCGCAGAAGGCCAAGGACGCCGCCGCCGAGGCGCAGATAGTCGACGCCCTCCCCGACGTCGATGTGACCGCGGTGGCGGGGAGCGCCTTTGGCGCCAGCGTGGACGTCACCATCAAGGGGCTGGGCAAGGTGGCTTCACCGCCCACCCCCACGGTGAAGCTGGCTCCCGCCGGCGGGAACCAGACCAAGACGGCGCCGAAGACCAAGGTCGGCCCAGGCGGGATCTTCCTCACCTCGGACCTGCTGCAGGCCGCCAGCTCCGGGGCGAAGGGGCCGTCCGGCTCGTGCACCAGCCGGGCGTCGGTGAACCAGGTCGACGCCCTCGGCGGCACCCTCACCGCCACCTCGGTGGCCAGCTCGTGCTCGGCGAACGAGACCGGCGCCACCGGGCTGACGCTCATCGCCGAGGCCATGCTCGTGGTGGACGACGAGCACATCGTGCCGCTGCCCGCCTCACCGGCACCCAACACGAGGTACGAAGGCACGAACAGCAGCACCGGCGACACCTTCACCGTCATCCTGAACGAGCAGGTGCCACACCCAGGCGGGATCACCGTGCACGCCGTGCGCATCATCCTCAACGGCCCCCATGCCACCGGGGACATCGTCCTGGGCTCGTCGCAGTGCGGCGTGACCACCTCCGGGTGAGCGGCGCCTACGCCTTCTTCTCGGAGTCGAGGGCGTCCCGGGTGTAGGTGCACTGGGCATCCCAGAGCAGGAAGTCCTTGACGCCGAGCCCGGCGGCGGCATCGAGCTGGGCCCGCACCTCGGTGGGGCCGTAGGGGATGCCGAGCGTGAAGTCCTGGAACCACGGGACGAGCGAGGCGGGGGTGCCCTCGACCGCCTTCCCGAAGTCGACCAGGGCCTTCTCGGTGATCGGCCCGGGGGAGCGGTTCGGGTCGGCGATGCCGTACTCGCCCTTGGACCAGTGCGACGGGTAGAGCATCGGCGAGATGAAGTCGAGGTGCTGGGAGAGGCGGGGGATGTCCTGGGCGATCTCCTGGGGGCGGGATGCGGCGATGCCGTACACCGACGCGCCGAGCCGGGCCCCGGCGGCCCGCACCCTCCCCTGCAGGTCGGCCACCTGCCTGATGACGGCCTCCTCGACCGCCTTCTCCTCACCATCGCCGTCGACGAGGCCGGGGAAGGCCATGCCCTGCAGGTCGCCGTCGGGGCGGCGGATGTAGTCGAGCAGCACGTCGTCGACGCCGGCCTCGGCGGCTTCGACGGCAAGCTGCGTGGTGTAGTCGCGAACGGCAGGGGAGGCAGCGTTGAGGAAGCCGCCGGCGTAGGCGCCAAAGCGCTCACCCTCGGGGGTCTGGACGAGGTCATCCTTGCGGCCGGCGGTCCACGACGCCTCCGCCAGCTTGGGGTCTCGGAGGGCCACGATCCGGGCGATGACGCGACCGCCACGCCGGTGGATGTCGTCGACGGCCTCCTTGAGCACGAAGCGGTCCTTGACCGCACCGATCTCCCTGGCCAGGGCCACCTTCGTCCGGTGCCCGACCTCGCCCCCCTCGTCCTTGACGTCGAGCTGTATGGCGTTGATGCGGCCCTCGTCGAGCATCTCGAGGACGGGGTCGCGCAGGGAAGGGGTGACCCAGGCCAGGGCGCTGAGGTGCACGGCCCGGGTGTGGGGTTGGATCGTGGGCACGGCAACCCGGGCGGTGGCCTCGTTGCCCGCCTCGTCGGTGGCGGTGACGAGCACCTCGGCCGGAGCCGGGGCCGGGAGCTCGACCCGGTACCTCCCGTCGCGCACGTCGACCTCGAGGGCCCCGATGCGCACGGTGGCCCCCTTGTCGGCCGTGCCCTCGACGACCAGCCGCTGGTCCCCGTCGACCGGTGGAATCGCCTGCACGGCGACGGCCGGCGGCACGGCATCGACGCTGATGCGCATGCTCCGCGAGCGGTCGGGGCGGAGCGCCCGGCCCACGGTGACGGCGATGGTGTGCTCGCCGGTGCCTAGCGCCGGGGGCCTGACCAGCAGGCGGTCTCCGTTGCGCTCGGCGGTCCCCAGCACGTCAACTCCGTCGATCGCGAGGCGGGTGGCCCCTCGGGGCACGCGGATCTCGGGGGCGGCGGCGGCAGCAGCGCCGATCTGGCCGCCGCGAAGGCCCTTCACCTCGACAGCGACAGGGCGGACGAGCCCGAGCGCCGTGCTGGCCACCCACCACACCGAGGCCAGCACGACGAGCAGCACCGCCACGGCGACGACGCGTCGGCGGCGGTACACGCGCTGCATGCGGGCCTGCTCCTCGGGTGAGCGCGTCCGGGCCAGGCGCGGGGCCTGGGGTCGGGGGCGCGCCGCCGGCACCGTGGCGCGACGGGGCATGACGGGGGATCCCACCCCACCAATCTCGCGCGTGTTGAGCGACAACCGCTCATTTGGATGCCTCCCGCCCGTCCACCCCACCTTCCGCTGAGGTCGGTCACCTGGTGCCGGTGCGCCCCCGGCGGCCACCTGCTGCCGCGGTCCAGACGGCCAGGTCGAACAGGCGCAGCAGGGGAACGCATTCGTCGACGGTCGGCGGGCGCAGCGCCTCGACCCGGTCGCGGCGGCCGACATCGCCCAGCACGGTCCGCAGCGTGGCCCAGTGGCCGCCGTCCGGCAGCTCGAGCAGGGTGGCACCGGCTGGCTCCACGAGGGGGACCAGCCGTGGTCGCTTGCGGGCCAACAGCGTGACGGCCCCCACCGGGCCCACGTCGTCGACCTCCTGGAGCAGGGACCACAGCTCGGCCGTGTGGTCGAGGACCGCCGCCGTGGCCGACCAGAGGTCGGTGCCGGTGGGGAGGGAGCGCAGCTTCGCCGTCAGGAGGCGGGCCACCCCGGGGTCGAGCAGGTGGCGGACGGCGAGCGCCGACGGAGGGGTGGCCACGAGGCCGAGCGCCAGGAGGTCAGCGGGGCCGATGGCATCGGGGTCGTTCGGCTCGAGCAGATCGAACGTCGCCCCGGCGATCCCCGAGCCGGGATCGAGCGCCCGGGCCACCATCCCGGCGGTGCGGGGTGCGGCCAGCACCTGGTCCACGAGCCATCCGGTGCGGTGCACGGCGTCCTCGCCGGCTAGCCACGGTTCCTGCACCGCCACGTCAGCCACGGGGTGCAGCCTGGCAGACGGCTGGGGTCGGGCCTAGGGAGCCGACCGGCGGGCCGGCACCTGGTAGTAGCCGCCGCGCCGTCGCCGCCGCCGTGAGGTGGCGCGACCGGCGCCCAGCCCGGCCACCACCACGACGGCGATGCCGCCGGCGATGAGCGGGAGGCCCATGCGGTCCTCGCCCGGCGCCGCCGCCGGCGTGAACGTCCCCGGGGCCGGCGCCGCCCTCGACGGCTGGTCAGGGGTGACCGGGATGGCGAAGCCAGCGGTCTGGTCGACCGGCGCCGCTACCGAGGTGGTCGGGGCGGTCGACGGGCGACCGGCGGGCAGGATCTTCGCCGCGGTCGGGAGGCGCAGCGGTGGGAGGCGCTCGAGCTTGGCCTGGGCGTCCACCGGGGTGGCGAAGCCTCGGTCGAACAGCTGGCTGGTGAAGCCGTAGGCGTCCTTGGTGTCCATCACGACGGCGACCATCGTGCGGCCGTTGCGCTGGGCCGAGGCCAGGAGGCTGTTGCCGGCCTTCTTGGTGTAGCCGGTCTTGCCGCCGATGGCCCCGGGGTAGCGGCCGAGCACCAGCTTGTTGTGGTTGAGGGCGTCGTGGACCACGCCGCTCGGGGCGGTGAAGCGGTAGCGGGGCTTGGCCGAGATCGGGCTCAGCCAGGGGTCGGCGATCATGGCCCGGCCGGCGATGGCCAGGTCGCGGGCGGACACCAGGTTGCCGCCGCCGACCGACTCCTCGTCGTCGAGGCCCGCCGGGTCCCGCCAGGTCATCGGATCCTCCATGCCGATGGACGCCGCCGTGCGGGAGAGCACCTCCTGGAAGCCCTCGGCGGTGCCGCCCACCGACTCGGCGAAGGCCAGGGCGAGGTCGTTGGCCGACTGCAGGAGCATCACGTGCATCGCGTCGTTGATCGGCCACACCTGCCCCGCCTTGGCGTCGACCTTGTTCGCCGGCTGCGCCTCGGCCCGGGCGCTGATGGTGAGCGTCCCGTCGTGGGGGAGCGTGGCCGAGGCCGCCAGGGCGGTGAGGACCTTGGTGAGCGAGGCCGGTGGCCGGGGGACGCGGTCGCCGCTGGCCGCCAGCACGGCACCGGTGTTGGCATCGACCAGCACGTAGGCCTTCGGCGGCGGGATCGTGGTAGGTGTCGTGCTGGGCGCTGGCGTCGCTGCGGGCGCAGGCGGCGGCGGGGCCGAGGCCGCGGAGGCTGGGCCGACCAGGCCGACCAGGAGCCACAGGAGCGCGACGAGAGCCGCTCCCCGGGTGCGCCGCACCCGGGGCAGGTTAGACGGCGCCGGTAGCGTCGTTGCTCCATGCCGTCAGCCGTCGCTTCCCGAGACGAGCCTGAGGACCACCGGGCCGGCGAGCGGGCGCTGCGATCGCTCCAGCAGGCCCGGCGCCGCAACCGCCTGGCCAACGTCGACCGGTTCGAGGCGCTGTACAACGTGTACCTCGCTGCACTCCTGGGTTCACTGGCCGTCGTGGGCCTCTCCAACCTCGCTGGTGATCGCCACGTCGACGCCGGCGAGCTTCGAGCACTCCTCGGGCACGGCCCGGCGGCGGCCGGGCTGCTGGCCGCCCTCGCCGTCGCCGTGGGCATCCGCTCGGGGGGGCGGGGCGGGCCCCTCGCCCTGCCGGCCGCCGACGTGCGCCACGTGCTCCTGGCCCCCGTCGACCGCACCGTCGTCCTGCGTGGGCCGGCGCTGCGCCAGCTCCGCTACGGCATCTTCGCCGGCGCCGCCGTCGGTGCGGTGATCGGCGTCAACGCCAGCCACCGGCTACCGCGGCCGGCGCTGACCTGGGTCGGCACCGGGGCCGCGGTCGCGGCGCTGGTCGTGGCCGTGTCCCTCGGCGCCGCCCTCGTCGTCAGCGGCCGGCGGCTCGGCCGCCTGGTCAGCGGGCTCCTGGCCCTGGCCGTCGTCGTCTGGTCGGGCGTCGACCTGTGGGGGGGCACCACCACCTCACCTCTCACCTTCCTCGGCGGCCTGGCCCTCGCCCCGCTGCGCTTCCGGGCCGTCGAGCTCGTGGGCGTGCTGCCCGTCATCCTGGTGGCTGTCGGCCTCGCCGGTGTCGGCGGCACGTCGCTCGAGGCCGCCGAGGAGCGAGGGCGCCTCGTCGGCCAGCTGCGGTTCGCGGCCACGCTCGGCGACGTCCGCACGGTGCTCGTGCTGCGTCGCCAGCTGGCGCAGGAACGGCCTCGCAGCCAGCCCTGGGTGCGCTTCGGCGGGCGGGCGGCGCGGAAGCGAGCCGGCGGCCTGCCGGCGACGGTCACCGGCGCCCGGCGTCCCGGAACCACCACGGTGCCCGGACCGAAGCCGCCCTTGCGGATCGCCGTCAGGAGGAGCCTCCAGAGCCTGTCCCGCTGGCCGCTCGGCCGGCTCGGCCGGCAGGTGGTCCTGGCCGCCGCCGCCGGCCTCTTGTGCAGCGCAGCCTGGGCCGGGACCAAAGCCCTGATCGTCCCGGCCGGCCTCTGCGCCTACCTCGCCGCCCTCGACATCATCGAGCCGCTGGCCCAGCAGCTCGACCGCCCCGACCGGGAGGAGTCGGCGCCACGGGCCATCGGCGCCGTCAGGGTGCTCCTGCTCGTCGTGCCCATGGCCGCGCTCACGCTCCTCGGCCTGGTGGGGATCGCTGCTGCCGTGGCCGCCGGCGCGCCCGTCGGCACCGCCCTCTCGGTCGGGCTGCCCGTGGCCCTGGCCACCGGCGTGCTGGCCTGCGCCGGCGCCGCCGTGGCCACCATCAAGGGGCCCGACCTGCCGAGCAGCGGGGCCATGATGACGCCGGAGATCGCCGGCACGCAGGCCATCTTCCGCATGGGATTCCCCCCGCTGTGCGGCGTTCTCGGCATGGTCCCGGTCCTGGTCGGCCAGGCGGCCGCCAAGCGCGGCCTTCCGCCGGGACCCGCTGCGCTACAGCTGCTGCTGCCCCTCGTCGGGATCATCGGCGGTCTGACGCTGGCCTGGGTCCGCTTCCGCGAGGAGCTGAAGGTGTTCCTGGCCGAGGCGGGCCAGGCGTCGGCCAGCCGGGGCAAGCCCCCAGCGGCGGACGGATAGGTTCGCCGGTCGTGTCGACGGCCGAATCCCCTCCGTGCGCCGTCGAGGCCCGGGACCTGACCAAGGCGTACGGCGACCTGGTGGCGCTGGCCCCGCTCAGCCTCACCGTGCAGGCCGGCGAACGGGTCGTGCTGGTCGGCACCAACGGCTCGGGCAAGACGACCCTGCTGCGGATGGTCTCAGGGCTGCTCGAGCCGTCCGGCGGCGAGGTCGAGGTGGCCGGCGACCCGGCTGGCTCGATCGACGCCCGGGCCGCCCTGTCCTACCTCCCCGACGACCCCGTCCTCTACGACGACCTCTCCTTGGCCGAGCACGTCGAGTTCGTCGCCCGCCTGCATGACGCCGAGGGCTGGGAGGACCGGTCGGCCTACCTCATGGATCGGCTCGAGCTCACATCCCGGCGCGACGACCTGCCCGCCCGCTTCTCCCGAGGACTCCGCCAGAAGACGTCGCTCGTCCTCGGGCTGGTCCGGCCCTTCGAGGTGCTGGTGGTCGACGAGCCCTTCGTCGGCCTCGACCAGTCCGGCAAGGCCGCGCTCCTCGACCTGCTCGACGACGCCGCCGACTCCGGCGCCACCGTCGTGGTGGCCACCCACCAGATGGACTTCGTCGACCGGGCCACCCGCTGCCTGGCGCTGCGCGACGGAGAGCTGACCCACGACGGCCCCGCCGACCACGCCACCATCACCAAGCTCCTCAGCTGAGCTCGCTAACTGGCGAGCTGGTCGACCACGTGGTCGATGCACCTCGTGAGGGCCTCGACGTCGGCGGGCTCGACGGCGGGGAACATGCCGACCCGCAGCTGGTTGCGTCCGAGCTTGCGGTAGCCGTCGGTGTCGACGATGCCGTTGGCCCGCAGGACGGCGTTCACGGTGTCGGCCGGCACGCCGGCGTCGAGGTCGACCGTGCCCACCACCCGGCTCCGCTCGTCGGGCTTCTCGACGAAGGGCGTGGCGTAGCTGGAGGCCTCGGCCCAGCCGTAGAGGGTGTCGGCGCTGCGGTCGCTGCGGCTGGCCGCCCACTCGAGGCCGCCGTTGTCGTTCATCCAGTCGACCTGCTTGAGGGTGAGCCAGAGGGTGCCCAGTGCCGGGGTGTTGTACGTCTGGTCCTTCGTGCTGTTGTCTAGGGCGATGGCCAGGTCGAGGAAGGCGGGCGTCCACCGGGTGGTGGACAGGCGGCCGATGCGGTCGAGGGCGGCCGGCGACAGCAGGGCGATCCACAGCCCGCCGTCCGAGGCGAAGCACTTCTGCGGGGCGAAGTAGTAGGCGTCGACCTGGCGCACGTCGACCCGCAGGCCGCCGGCGCCGGACGTGGCGTCGACGAGGAGCAGGGCGTCGTCGTCGGCGCCATCGGGGCGCTGGGGGGTGACCATCACGCCGGTGGAGGTCTCGTTGTGGGGGTGGCAGTAGGCGTCCACCCCTTCCTTGGCGGCGAAGTCCGGGGAGGTGCCGGCCGGCGACTCCTTCGTGTCGGCTCCCTCCAGGTGGGGAGCGACGGAGCAGGCGGTGGCGAACTTGGCCGAGAACTCGCCGAACGACAGGTGCTGGCTGCGGGATTCCACGAGCTGGAAGGTGGCGGCGTCCCAGAAGGCGGTGGTGCCGCCGTTGCCCAGCACGACCTCGTAGCCGTCGGGCAGGGAGAACAGCGACGTCAGGCCGGACCGCAGGCGGCCGACGATCTCCTTCACCGGCTTCTGACGATGGCTGGTGCCCATCCAGTCGCCGGCGCGCTCGGCCAGCGAGGCCACGGCTTCAGGGCGAACCTTCGACGGACCGCAGCCAAAACGGCCGTCGGCGGGGCGGAGCGAGTCGGGCAGAACGATGGCGGGGGGGTTGGCCACGTCTGCCAGCATGGCAGGCATGGCCCGCATCTCCGCCCGGATCGCCGCCGTCGCCGCCTCGGCGACGCTCGCCATCGACGCGAAGGCCAAGGCGATGAAGGCCGCAGGGGAGCCGGTGATCGGCTTCGGGGCCGGCGAGCCCGACTTCCCCACTCCGGCCGCCATCGTCGACGCCGCCGCCGCCGCCTGCCGTGACCCGAAGAACCACCGCTACACGCCGGTGCCCGGACTACCTGAGCTGCGCGAGGCCATCGCCGCCAAGACCGG
This sequence comes from Acidimicrobiales bacterium, assembly GCA_046590775.1. Taxonomy (GTDB): domain Bacteria; phylum Actinomycetota; class Acidimicrobiia; order Acidimicrobiales; family JAUJNH01; genus JAUJNH01. The sequence continues at coordinate 1,533 of JBKJUI010000244.1, read as the reverse complement.
GCGCGACACGGGCTTCGACGTGCCGGCGGCGCAGGTGCTGGTCACCAACGGCGGCAAGCAGGCGGTCGAGCAGGCCTTCGCCACGATCCTCGACCCCGGCGACGAGGTGCTGCTCCCCGCCCCGTACTGGACCACGTACCCCGAGGTGATCCGCCTCACCGGCGCCATCCCGATCGAGCTGCCGACCACCGAGGCCACCGGCTTCAAGCCCACCGTGGAGCAGCTCGAGGAGGCCCGCACGCCTCGCACCAAGGCGCTGCTCCTCTGCAGCCCGTCGAACCCGTCGGGCGCCGTCTGCTCACGCGAGGAGATCGAGGCCATCGGCCGGTGGGCCGACGAGCACGACGTGTGGGTCGTCACCGACGAGATCTACGAGCACCTCACCTACGGGTCGGCGGCGATGCACAGCCTCCCGGTCGTGGTCCCGTCCATGGCCGACCGCACCATCGTGGTGAACGGCGTGGCCAAGACCTACGCCATGACCGGCTGGCGCGTGGGCTGGCTGATCGGCCCGCTCGACGTGGTGAAGGCCGCCACGAACCTCCAGAGCCACGCCACCTCCAACGTGTGCAACGTCGCCCAGCGGGCCGCGCTCGAGGCGGTCTCGGGCGACCTGGCCGCCGTGCACGAGATGCGCAGCGCCTTCGACCGCCGCCGTCACCTCATCCACCGGATGCTGAACGAGATCGAAGGCCTCACGTGCCCCGAGCCCGAGGGCGCCTTCTACGCCTTCCCGAACCTCAGGGGCCTCCTCACCGACGACGTCCCCACGACGCTCGACCTCGCCGCTCGCGTGCTCGAGGAGGCCAAGGTGGCGTTCGTCCCCGGCGAGGCCTTCGGGGCTCCCGGCTACGCCCGCTTCTCCTACGCGCTCGGCGACGCCGACCTCGAAGAGGGGATCACCCGCCTCCAGAAGCTGTTCGCCTGACCGCTCTCTACAAGACTGCCCGCTTCTGGCTCCTGGAGGGACCAGATGTGGGCACTCGCGACGGGTCTGTCGTGGCCGGACAGGCGGCTCCGGCGATGCCTGCACCGACGACAACGACGCGCACGTACGGACCGTAGCGAGTGTTCCCCGCTGGCGGTCCGAGGGGGGCGACCGTCAGACTGGCCCCACATGGGACGTGTGCTTGTCACCGAGGAGCTGGCGGAATCGGGCCTGGCGGCCATGCGCGCCGCCGGCAACGAGGTGGACGTGCGCCTCGGCCTGTCCCCGGACGAGCTGCTCACGGTGGTGCCCGGGGCCCACGCCCTCGTGATCCGCTCCGCCACCAAGGTCACCGACGAGGTCCTGGCCGCCGGCACCGACCTCGTCGTCGTGGGCCGGGCGGGGATCGGGCTCGACAACGTCGACGTGGCCGCGGCCACCCGTCGGGGTGTGATGGTGGTCAACGCCCCGCAGAGCAACATCCTGTCGGCGGCCGAGCACACGATCGCCCTGCTGCTGGCCCAGGCCCGCAACATCCCGCAGGCCCACGCCGCGCTGACCGCAGGCCGCTGGGAGCGCAGCCGGTGGGAGGGGGTCGAGCTGCA
>JBKJUI010000241.1:0-5837 GCA_046590775.1 Acidimicrobiales bacterium | reverse complement strand
GTCGACCACGGGAACGTCGATGGGCAGGCCCTTGGCCCAGTCGGCCCGGGTGTTCTGCGACAGGGCCCAGGGGTTCTCCTGGTTCTCCATGGCGTTGAACATCTTGGAGAGCTCGCTCGGGAAGCTGCTCTCCATCAACGTCAGGTAGCGGCGCATGTCGAGGATCTTGTCGAGGATCTCGATGTTGACCGGGCACACCTCGTCGCACGCCTTGCAGCTCGTGCACTCCCAGATCTCCTGCGGGGTGATCCGCTCGAACACGCTGTTCGAGGAGATCGTGATGTCGGAGTCGGTGCCCACCACGGGGCTGACCGGGCCGCCGGGGTTGGTGGCGGCCATGACCTCGCCGACCTTCAGCACGATCTCCCGGGGGTCGAGCGACTTGCCGGTGGCGTGGGCCGGGCACACCGCCGTGCACCGGCCGCAGACCGTGCAGGCGTCGGTGTCGAGCAGCTGCTTCCACGTGAAGTCCTCGACGACGCCGGCGCCGAAGGTCTCGAGCGACGTCTCGGTCATGTTGGGGACCGGCTTCATCGCCCCCTTCGGCCGCTCCCGGTCGCGCAGGTACATGTTCATCGGGCTGGTGAACATGTGGCGCATCTTCGTGATGGGAAGGATCAGCAGAAAGGCGAGGAACGCCACGATGTGGGCGACCCAGAGGCCCTGGTGGACCGCGCTCGGGTTCGTCATCCGCCAGATCCCGTTGCGGAACACGAACGAGAGCGGGTAGCCGATGAAGCTCCACTTCTCGTAGTCCGGCTGGCGCTGGAGGGCGATGCGGGCGCCCTCGGCGAACAGGCCGGTGAGGCCGAGCAGGAAGAGGGTGCCGAGGATGACAGCGTCCTCGGGCCTGGTCTTGATGCGGATCCGGTACACCTTGACCACGTAGCGGCGCACGAACGCCCAGGCCAGCCCGATCAGGAACAGCACCCCCATCAGGTCCCCGAAGGCGGAGAAGGCCTGGTAGGTGCCGCCGTGCAGGAACTTGGCCCGCGCGGGCAGGGAGTGGTCGATCTCGAGCACGGTGGTGACGGCGAACAGCCCGAGGAACGGGAAGTACATGAGGCTGTGCATCAGGCCGGCGGCGCCGTCCCGCAGCAGGGTCTGCATGTAAACGCCCGCCCGGAAGTCGGCCACCCGGCGCTTCACGTTCCCACCGGTGGTGCGCCGGTTGTCGGGCGTGCCCCGCTCGTAGCCGCGGAAGCGGCGGGCAAAGGTCCCGCCCACGGCGAGGAACGAGGCGGCGGTGGTGACGTAGAAGATCACCTGGAGGGCGCCCGGGATGTTCGTGAACACGGGTCGGTGGCGCTCGTGCTCGTCGTCCCAGCCCAGCAAGGCGGCGGTGATCCCGGACACCACCGTGAGGCCGGCGAAGCCGACGCCGATCGCCAGCGCGAGCTGCGACGGCTTGAGCCGCGGTGCTGCCATGGCCGGGGAACGTACTCCCTGCTGCACGAGCGCGGCCACGCGTGAACGGAGCCAACCCGGCGCGGGCGTTCACGGCGACGAAACGTCCGCGCAATGAAGCGTCCGTAGGTTTTTGTCCGTGGATGTGGCTTTGGTCCGTTGGCCTGACGAGGTGGCCCGCAGGAATCGCATGGCCGACGAGGGCCAGCCGCGCCTGCTGCTGGTGGGGGACGGCGCGGAGCCGCCGGTCGGTGAGGACCCCCTCGAGGACTGGGTCCGGGTCCCCGCCTCGGACATTGACGTGCAAGCCAGGATGGCCACGCTCGTCGCCCGGGCCCGGGCCGCGGCCGCTCCCCGCCTGGACGGCGACGGCGTGCTGCGCTTCGGAGGGCTGTGGGTGTCGCTGCCGCCCGTCGAGGCCCGGCTCACCCGGGCCATGCTCGACCGCTTCGGCGCCGTCGTCACCCGGGAGTCGCTGAGCCGGGCCGGCTGGCCGGACGGCGCTCCGGGCCGCAACGCCCTCGACGTCCACGTCCTCCGCCTCCGCCGCCGCCTGGCACCCGTCCGCCTCGTCATCCGAACCGTCCGCAGCCGCGGCTACCTGCTCGAACCGGGCGAGGCCATCCAGCGCCAGGCCTGACCCACGGTCGTCGGGCCCCCCGGCATCGACCACCGGCGGCCTTCCACGCCGCAGGTGGCTTCGGCGCGCCCGGCTTCGGATGGGTCAACGTCCGGCGTCGCAACCTTCCGTTCACAATGCTGCAACAAACCAGCAAGGTACGACCCGTACGTTGCCGATGTGGCAGACAACCTGTGGGTCGACCGGGATCGTGGGATGGCTGGCTACGGCGCCCGCATTCTGCCGCTCGGCCCTCAGGAGGTGGCGGTCCTGGCGACCCTGGCCGATGCGGGCGGCAGGGTGGTCAGCCGCTCCGAGCTGGCCCGCCGCTCTGGCCTGCGGCACGCCTCCCCCCGCCGGGCCGACAGCCTCCTCGTCACCCTGCGCCGCGCCCTCGGCGGCGGAGCCCTGCGGACGGTCCGGGGACGCGGCTGGGTCCTCGACCCCGACGCAGTGGTCGCCACCGAGTAGGAGGCGGCCGGCCGCCGAGCAGGCGCGGAGCTGGGCGAGGCGGGCGTCGATGCGCCGCGGCCGGGCGCGGGGTCAGCGGGTGGCCGCCACCCAGTACCCGCCGCCGCCGGGGTAGGTGACGATCCCAACGGCCCGACCGCCCCGCAGCTCCGAGGGGTCGGGGCGGCCGAGGAACGGTGCCCCGCCGAAGGAGAAGACGCCGCCGTCGCCGGCCACCAGCCGGTACCCGTCACCACCCACCGACGCATCCATCCCGACGATCGGCGACACCAGCGGCGCCCCGCCGGTCGACCCGAAGAACCGGGCATCGCCGTAGGCGAAGATCCCGCCGTCCGACGCCACCAACCAGTACCCCGCACCCGACGGCGTCGCCGCCATCCCCACCACCGGGCGGTTCAACCGCACCCCACCCGTCGACCCGAAGAACCGGGCATCGCCAAAGGCGAAGATCCCGCCGTCCGACGCCACCAGCCAGTACCCCAGACCGGACGGCGTCGCCGCCATCCCCACCACCGGGCGGTTCAGCCGCCGCCCGCCGGTGGACCCGAGGAACGGGGCCATCCCGAACCCGAAGATCCCGCCGTCCGACGCCACCAGCCAGTACCCCAGGCCCGACGGCGCCGCCGCCATCCCCACCACCGGGAACGACAGCGGCTGCCCGGCCGTCGATCCGAGGTCCGGCGCGCCGCCAAAGGCGAAGACCTCCTTGAGCGGGGCCGTGTTGGCGGGAGGGAGGCAGGGGGCGCTGTGGGTGACGGTGCGGTTGTCGGTCCGGCTCGTGGTGGTGCACGCCGGGCTCCACACCCACGGCGGGGTGCACAGGGCGATCCGGCAGACCACCGGCCCGGCGCAGGCGATCTGGGTGTTGCACTGGCCGTAGCGGAACTGGTTGCAGCAGATGCGCCGCTCGTCGCAGGTGCCAGTGGCGCAGCGGCAGGTGCACTGGGTGGGGCAGGTGGCGTTGCAGTCAACGATGTAGCGGGCGGCGCCGCTGCAGAACGGCGAGTCGTCTACCTTCCACCAGCCGGCGGCGAAGGAGCCGGGCGGGCAGGTGTTGGCGCCGTGGACGGTGCAGCAGAAGGCGGTCCACCCCTCGGAGCAGGTAGCCCCCTCACCGCACACCGAGGCGTACGCCGTGCCCGGGCGGAGGATGAAGTCGAGCGGGGCCGTCGCCAGCGCCGACCCGACCACCGCGCTCTTGACGAGCACGCTGCGCCGGTCGGTGCGGGTGCGGGCCAGGGTCGAGGACACCCGCTCCACCAGGCGCTCGGTGAAGGTGGGGTTCACCGGGGCTCGACCTCGGTGGCGGCGAGCACGGCGTTGACCTCACGGGCCAGCGCCGCCGCCCGCCCAGAGGCGCCGACCACGGCGTACACGCAGAAGGCCCGGCCGCCGACCGTGCAGAACACCTGGGCGCCGGCCTGCCCCTTCTGGACCCGCTGCAGGCGCGCCGGGCCGAACTGGCCGACCTTGAGCTGCGGCAGCCGCGGGAGCACGGCGAACAGCGGGGTGCCTGCGCACTCGGGCCCGTACTCGACGACGGCCAGGAAGGCGTCGTCCGCCGTCATCACGTCGACGGCGCCGCTGCCGAAGTCGCCGCGGTCGCCCGGCAGGGGGAAGGTGGCGAGGTGGGCGACGGGCAGCAGCTGCTCCTCGGCCAGGGCGGGCGCCATCGTCCGGGCTGCGCCGGCCGCCACCCGGGCCCCGCCGGGATCGGCCGGGCGGCGTCCGATCGTGCCCTCCCAGCGCACCGGCAGGTCGACGGCCAGGCCGTGGCCGATCAGGCGCATCAGCGGTTGGCCCCCTCGTCGACCGGGCCGTAGAGGCTGGCGTCGCCTGGCTGCACGCCGCCGGCCAGCAGCTCCTCGTCGACCGCCGCCTCGCGCCCCGCGTCGGCGGCAGCCTTGTCACCGCGCCGCCCGTCGAGGCGGGCCCGGTGGGCCGAGTCGTCGCCGGCCCGGCCCAGCATCGACAACACCTGCCCAAGGCTCAGGCCCGTGCCCTCGCCCCGCAACCGGCCCGCCTCTCCGTCGACCAGGACGACGTAGGGCGAGCCGGGGACCTCGTAGTCCGTCCACGCCGACGTGGAGTGCAGGACCTGGATGCCCGCCGGGGCCAGCTCCTGCAGCAGGGCGGGGTGCTCCTCGTCGGCGTCGCGCACGAGGACGACCAGTCGGGTGTCGGCGGGGAGCGCCAGGTCGGGATCGCCCAGGGCCTCCCAGAACGCGCCGCAGGTCGAGCAGCCGCTCGAGAGGAACACCAGGAGGGAGTCGCCCGGTGCGCCCACCACCCGCACGGCGACGGCTTCGTCTTCGAGGCTGACGCCGACCACGTCGTGGGCCGGCGCGCTGGCCCGGCGCCCTCCGGGCTCGGGCACCTGGAACCGCGGCTGGCGGAGGGTGGGCACGGCCGAGCGGGACGGGGCCGTCTCCTCGACGCCAGCCCCGAGCTCGTGCAGCTTGCGGAGGATGGTGGCGTGGCTGCGCAGGAGCCCCGCCACCAGCACACAGAGGAGCACGAGCACGATGCCCTCGAGCACGACCAGCGCGGTCATGCGACCTGCCGGGCGGCGGCGAGGAGGCGGGGCAGGCCGGTGAAGACGAGGAGGGTGGCCTGGGCGGCCACGAGGACCAGGAGCAGGTACGGCAGCCCGAAGGCCGGCTGCCCGGCGAGGGTGGTGAGGAGGTCGTCGGCGCTCGAGAGGGCGGCGACGGCGGCCACCCCGGCGCAGGCCAGGTTCACTCCGACGTGCAGGCGCTCGGCCGGTGCGTCCTCGCCCCCGAAGCACCCGCACGACGGTGCGCCGCCTCGTCGGCGGAGCCGGGCGACGAAGGCGGCAAAGGCGACGTGCAGGCCGGCGAGCGCCAGCGCCGGAGCGATCCCACCGACGGTGAGCACGAGACCGGCCACGACCGCCTCCCCGACCGCCAGGAGCCGGACGAGCAGCGGCGACCCGGGGAGGCCCGCCTGCCGCAGGGCGTCGACCGCCCGCTCGGGCCGGCCGAGCTTGGCGGCGGCCGCGACGAGGAGCAGCACCGCCAACGCATGGAGTCCCCCAGACACCAGCGGGAGGTTACCGGGCGGACCTGCGGTCAACGGCGCGGCGGGAGCCCTCCGAACCCAGGGTCGCTCGGGCGGCCGGGCCGATCGCGCCGTAGCCTTGGAGCCCTGCCCCGGAGGAGGTTGCGGTGGGAGAGCGGTTCGACATCGGGTCGCTGGAGGAGCTGCGCTCGGCGGGCTGCCTCACGGGAAAGGCCGGGTCCCAGCCTCTCTGTGTGTTCTGGAGCGAGGGCGAGGCCTCCGCCCTCGACGACCGCTGCCCCCACATGGGCTTCCCCCT
>JBKJUI010000143.1:0-3990 GCA_046590775.1 Acidimicrobiales bacterium | reverse complement strand
ACAACCAGCCCGCAACTGCCCGGGCCGAAACGTCCGCCCCTACCGCACCTACTGCCCCGGCAGAAGCGGCGCCCAGCCGCCGGAAGGGCAGGGGCCTCGGCGACCCATCGGGTCAGGGCGGCGAGGGCAGCGGGGGGGCTTGAGCGCCGGCGGCGGCGGGGGCGTGCTCGAGGGGTGCGCCGAAGCGCAGGAGGCGGCCGCCGAAGGCGATCGAGCAGACGGCGGCCCAGCCCCAGCCGAGGGCGGCGCCGGCCAGCACGTCGGTGACCCAGTGGACGCCGAGCAGGACCCGGCTGCAGGCGATGAGGGCCGTGAGCCCGGCTGCGGTGCCGGCGAGCGCCACCCGGCAGGCGGGGCTCCGCCGCCGTCCGAGCAGGAGAGCGAGGGCGGCGAAGGTGGCGGCCGCAGTGGTGGTGTGGCCTGAAGGGAACGAGAGCCCGGACACGCCGGCCAGCTGGTCGATGTCCGGTCGCGCCCGCCCGACGAGCAGCTTCACGAGGTTGGCCAGGAGCAGCTGCCCGCCCTCCACGAGCAGGAGGAACACGGGGATCGACCGGTTCGGCAGCCGCCGGTGCTCCACCAGGCCGAGGACCACGACCAGGGGCAGAGCGACGATGGTCGAACCCAGGTAGGTGAGCACCCGCAGCACCGTCGTGGTGGCCGGCGTCGCCTGCCTCGCCGCCCATCGCGCCGCCCCGAGGTCGACCGTCGAGAACCCGGTGCGGGTGCGGACGAGGAAGAACAGCAGCCCGAACAGCGAGGTGCAGGCCACCACGGCCACGGCCGCTGCGCTCAGGCCGAGGACCGTGACCCCGTCGGCCTCGCTCCTCCCGCCGACCGGCTCGACCGACGGCGACGTCGGGTCGACCCGCGGCCATCGCCGGGAAATGAGGGCCACGGTGGCGCCGACGACGATGGCTACGAGGGCAGCGGCACCGAGGACGGACACAGCGCTTGCCTAGCCCACGGTCGGTGCGCCCAAACCGCCGTCAGCTCGAGGGAACCAGGGGTGCCCTGCGAGCGGCCACGCCGTAGGATGGGCCCACCCCTCGGGGACGTGGCGCAATCCGGTAGCGCAACACCTTTGCAAGGTGAAGGTTGAGGGTTCGAATCCCTTCGTCTCCACCACGAATCGCATCAGTCGCCAGCGGCCTCGAGCTGAGCCAGCGGCGGGCCCAGGATCTCGGCGCCGTGGCGAACAGCGACTGCCGCCATCGCCGCGAAGTCGGGCGGGCCGTCGACGTGGAACAACGGGGCCAGCTGCCAGGCGTACCGCTCTGCGACCCCGCCGCTCCGGCGGGGTCGCAGGGTTTCACCGGATGATGCTGGGGTCAGGCGGCCATGCCGACGATCGGGCGGAACAGGGGGATGCCCCCGGTCGAGCCCAGGAAGGCTGCGTCGCCGAAGGCGAAGATCCCGCCGTCGGAGGCCACCAGCCAGTAGCCGTTGCCCGAGGCGGTGCGCGCCATGCCGACGATCGGCTTGTTCAAGGGGGTCCCGCCGGTCGAGCCACGGAACACCGCATCACCGAAGGCGAAGATCCCGCCGTCCGACGCCACCAGCCAGTAGCCGTTGCCCGACGCCGTGCGCTCCATCCCAACGATCGGCCGGTTCAACGGCGTCCCACCCGTCGACCCACGGAACACCGCATCACCGAAGGCGAAGATCCCGCCGTCCGACGCCACCAACCAGTAGCCGTTGCCCGACGCCGTGGACTCCATGCCCACGATCGGCTTGTTCAACGGCGTCCCACCGGTCGAACCACGGAACACAGCATCACCGAAGGCGAAGATCCCGCCGTCGCCGGCCACCATCCAGTAGCCCCTCTTGGACGGCGTGTTGGCCATCCCGACCACCGGCGAGTTCAGGATCGTCCCGCCGGTCGAACCGAAGAACGGCAGGTCACCGAAGGAGAAGATGCCGCCGTCGGAGGCCACGAACCGGTAGCCGCCCAGGCCGAGGATGGGCGTCGGCAGCTGGATGACCAGCCGGTCGAGGCCACCGGCGGCCACGTTTCGGGCGACGACGGTGGCGAAGCCGGCCTCAGCCCCCGGGGACAGCACCAGCAGGCCGCCGAGGCGGGCCACGGCGGCACCCATGATGGCGGCGTCGACCGGGCGGGCCCCGTCGGCCACATAGGCGATGTTGGTGGGCATCGTCTGGTTCTTCGACTCCTGGACCACCTGCTGCGACGTTCCGTACACGTCGCTGCCGCCGAGGCGGGTGGGCGAGGGGAGCGAGGCCATCACGGCGCCGCTGATGGCGCCCGGGCCGCCGATCACGTAGGTCTTGGTGATGGCGTAGGCCGTCAGCGCGTCGCTGGTGGCCGTCGGCACGCTGTTCTGGTCGACGAACAGCACCGGGAAGCGACGGGATGCCGCCAGCCCGGCCGCCGCCGCCGCATCGGGCGAGGCGGGGTTCACGATCACCACCGCCGGGAAGGCGGCCACCCCTGCGGTCTTCTGGGCCGCGCTGCGGGTGTCGAGGACGTCGGCGATCAGGCGGGCCGTAGCTGCCGGGGTCGGCCCCGACAGCCGCTTGACGGCGGCGGCCGGGACGCCGGCGGCGGCCAGGTCGGTGTCGACCGAGGCCGGCAGCTGGGCCGTGCTCCCGATCACAAAGGCGCCGACGGCCTGGAGGCGGGAGACCTCGGCCTTGACGTCGGCGGGCAGGGCGGTGGCCGGCGAGGCCAGGACGGGCCCCCAGGCGTCACGGGCCAGCACGGCTCCGGCCAGGGCGGCGGCCCCGTCCTGCTCGTTGACGATCACGGGCTGGGTCACCGGGGTCTGCGTGGTGGTGTTCTGGGTCTCGAGGCCGCCGGGGTAGGCCAGCCGGGAGAGGGCCACCGAGGCGCTGGCCGCGCTGCCGCCGGCCAGGGTCTTCACCGGCACGGCGGCCGGGGGCCGGACGTTGACCGTCGTCGAGTAGACGTCGCTGGTGTCGTTGTTGTTGTTCCCCTCGCGGGAGTCGCCCCAGGCGGCCAGCAGCCGGTCCGGCCCAAACGACTTCACGGTCGGCGGGTAGAAGCCACCGGTCACCCGGGAGTCGAGCCCGACGTCGAGGTTGATCGAGCGGTCGGAGATGCGGTGGTTCGGGGAGAAGGTCGCCCCGAAGTCGGTGGAGAACGTGTGGTAGTAGTCCTCCTGGCGGAGGCCGGTGCCGTGCACGATGCCGGCGGAGATCGTCGGGTTGCCCGGGTAGGTGTGCCGGCGGTCCTCGAAGATCACGTCGACCCGCCCGTCGGGCGCCACCGAGATCTCCGGGAGGCGCTGGTCGAAGCCGTTGCCGATGGCGTCGTCGTTCAGGCGCAGCGGGCTGGACCAGCTGGCACCGGCATCGACCGAGCGCTGGAAGAAGATGTCGTTGCCGCTGGTGGCGGGGGTCGAGGGCGTCACCGTGATGGGGACGCCGACGCCGGAGGGCGACCAGTAGGTGACGTACAGGGTCCCGGTGCGTGGGTCCACACCCAGTCGGGGGTCGCTGGAGCGGGTGCCGGGGGCGAACCCGATGTTGAAGCGTGACCAGGTCAGGCCGCCGTCGGTGGACCGGCCCACCACGTGGCGGGACGGTGCGACGAGGGTGCGCCAGGCGATGTAGGCCACGCCGCCGGGTCCGATGACCGGCGTCGACTGCTCGCGAGCCCGGTCGACGCCTGGGGTGGGCACGAGCAGCACGTCCGGGCCCTGGAGCTCGATCGGGGCGGCGAAGGTGGTGCCACCGTCCTGCGAGACGGCAGCGATGACCTTCCGCTCGCTGGCCGCGTCGGTGGTGATGCGCCACGCTGAGACGTATACGCGGTCACCGAGGACGGTGGCGGTGACGGCCCGCGGCTGGACCCCGACCTTGGGGCGGATGTAGCCATCGGAGCCGGGTCTGGTGAGACCACCGTTCTCGAGGATGGCGACCACGCCGGTGCCGAACGTGACACCCCCGTCGGTTGACTTGGCCACCAGGATCGAGTCGCCTTGGCCGGGCAGGTTCCAGGAGAAG
>JBKJUI010000433.1:0-17535 GCA_046590775.1 Acidimicrobiales bacterium | reverse complement strand
GTCGCCTCGTCGAGGATGACCACCCGGGGCCGGGCCAGGAGGAGGCGGGCGATCGTGAGCCGCTGCCGCTCGCCGCCGGACAGCCGGTAGCCGCGCTCGCCCACGACCGTGTCGAGGCCGTCGGGGAGCGAGCGCACCAGGTCGCTCAGCCGGGCCTGGGCCAGCACGCCCCACAGCTCCTCGTCGCTGGCGTCGGGCCGGACGAACTGGAGGTTCCCCCGCACCGTGTCGTGGAAGAGGTGGCCGTCCTGGGTGACCATGCCGACTGTCGAGCGCAGCGACTCGAAGGTCAGGTCGCGCACGTCGATCCCGGAGAGCCGGACCGCTCCGGCGTCCACGTCGTAGAGGCGGGGGAGGAGCGAGGCGATCGTCGACTTGCCGCCGCCGGACGACCCGACGAGGGCCACCAGCTGGCCGGGCTCCACGCGGAACGAGACGCCGTGCAGCACCTCGCTGCCCCCGCGGGTGTCCAGGGTGGCGACCTCCTCGAGCGAGGCCAGTGACACCTTGTCGGCCGACGGATATCCGAAGCTCACGGCATCGAGCTCGACACCGACGGGTCCGTCGGGGACCGGCACTGCGTCTGGCCTCTCGACGATCAGCGGCTCGACATCGAGGACCTCGAAGACCCGCTCGAAGCTGACGACCGCCGACATGGCGTCGACCCGGGCGCTCGACAGGGCGGTGAGCGGCGCGTAGAGCCGGGTGAGGAGCAGGGCGAGGGTGACGACGGTGCCTGGCTCCAGCCGACCCCGCACCGCCATCCACCCGCCCAGGCCGTAGACGAGGGCGAGGGCCAGCGACGAGACCAGCCCGAGGGCGGTCAGGAAGACGGTCTGGGCCATGGCGCTGCGGACGCCGATGTCGGCCACCCGCTCGGCCCGGGCCCCGAACTCGTCCACCTCGTGGTCCGGCCGCCCGAAGAGCTTCACCAGCGTCGCCCCGGGGGCGGAGAACCGCTCGGTCATCTGCGTTGTCATCGCTGCGTTGTGGTCGGCCGCCTCCCGCTCCATCGCGGCCAGGCGTGACCCCATCCGGCGGGCGGGTAGCACGAACACCGGCAACAGGACCAGGGCCAGCAGGGTGATCGACCAGGAGAGGCGCAGCATCACGGCGAGGGTGAGCACCAGGGAGATGACGTTGCCGACGATGCCGGAGAGCGTGCCCGTGAAGGCCCGCTGAGCGCCGATGACGTCGTTGTTCAGGCGGCTGACCAGGGCGCCCGTGCGGGTGCGGGTGAAGAACGCCACCGGCATCCTCTGCACGTGGTCGAAGACCGTGCGGCGCAGGTCGAGGATGAGCCCCTCGCCGATCCGGGAGGACTGGCGCCGCTCCACCAGGCCGAGGCCGGCGCTGACCACGGCCAGGACGGCGATGAGGACGGACAGGCCGATCACCCGCCGCTCGTCCCCCTGCTCGATGATGGCGTCGACCACCCGCCCCGCCAGCACCGGTGTCGCCACCGACAGCGTGGCACCGGCGACGCTCAGGACGAGGAAGGCCGCCAGCGCACGGCGGTGGGGGCGGGCGAACCCGAGGATCCGCCGCAGGGTGGCCCGGCTGACGCCGCGCCGGGGCTGGTCGCCCTGCATGGCGCTCTCCAGGAGCATCCAGCTGTTGAAGCCCACGTCCATGCCGTTGCTCTCCCTCGATCGTGCTGTGGCTGGGGTGCACCGTAATAGTTCAAGTCCACTTCAAGTCAAGGGGTTTCCTCCCCCTGCGTCAATCGTGCTGGCCGATGATCCAGCGGGGGCCCGGACCGAGGCTGGCGGCGGTGTCATCGGGGTTGGCCAGCCGGCAGACCTTCAGGGACAGGCAGCCGCACCCGATGCACCCGGAGAGGCGGTCGCGCAGCCGCTCGAGCATGGCGACCTGGGCGTCGATGCGGGGTCGCCAGCTCGCTGACAGGCGCTCCCAGTCCTTCGGGGTCGGGGTGCGGTTCTCGGGGAGGGAGGAGAGGGCGGCGCCAACCTCGTCGAGGCTGAGGCCGACCTGCTGGGCGATGCGGATGAAGGAGACCCGGCGCAAAGTGTCCCGCGAGTAGCGCCGCTGGCCGCCGTCCGAGCGGTCGGCGTGGATCAGCCCCTGGGCCTCGTAGAACCGCAGGGCCGAGGTGGCCACCCCTGTCCGCTCGCTCAGCGCCCCGATGGTCAGCTCGTGCTCCATGGACGAGGGTACCTCACGTGAGCTTTAGGAATCCGGCCGGGAGCTCAGCGGTGCTCGACCCGGTAGAACAGCTCCAGCTGGATCCCGTCGGGATCCCGGAACGTGAGCACCGACCCGGAGTCCCTGTGCAGGGTCGGCGTGTGCGGGACGCCGAGCCGTTCGAAGTGCGCCTGCCAGACGTCGAGCTCGGAACGGTCGTCGACCTTCAGGCCGAGGTGGTCGAAGCCGGTGCGGGCCGGGTCGAGCCGCTCGCCCCCGTTGGCGTCGTGCTGGCGGAGCTCGATGATCGTGGACGTCTGCGGGTGGATGAGGAGGACCGCCCGCCATCCGTCGCCCTCGATCCGCTCCAGGTCGGAGAAGCCGAAGACCTGGCGCCAGAAGGCCGCACTGGTCTCGGCGTCGGTGGCCGAGAACGAGATGTGGGAGACCTTCGAGAAGGTGGGCACCTCAGCACCCCTCCCCTCCACCACCCCGAGCAGGACCGCGGGCGGGCTCATCGCTCGGTGCCGTAGATGCGCATCGTGAGCGACGTCGGTCATGGCGGTGAAGACGAGGTCGACCGCCCGAACTCATCGGTCCTTCGATGACTTCTCCGACCAGCCTGCGTCCTAGGGGTGTGCGACGGAACGCCCGGGGCGAGGTGGTGCTCGTCCAGGGCGGGGCCGACGTGGCCAGCTGGCCGCTCTGGGTCGACGGCGACCTCGACCTCTCGGTGGTCGACCGGCTCGCCCTCATGCAGATGGCGGCCGGCCGCACGGGCTGCTCGATCCGTCTGCGCCACGCCTGCCCGCACCTGGTGGCGCTGCTGGACCTCGTCGGGCTCGCCGACCTCCTGGTCGCCGAGCCTGCTGCTGAGGATCCGCCTCCCTCCCGGACCGGGCGAGCTTGGGCCAGGTGACGACCAGGGCTGTGACCATCCCGAACATTCCCCGTGTCGTCCTAGGCGCGGGCCCAGGGTGCTCGTGGCACGATCGCAGCACGAGGGCTTTGGCGGACAAGGGCGGCCGAACGTCCCTCGTCCCCGCAACTCAGGGCAGGTGGTCGGGGAGGCCGAAGATCGGGAAGAGGGTGGCGGTGTCGAGGAAGCTGTGGTGGCCGACGATCCGGTCGCCCGAGATCTCGAGGACCTGGATGGACCACGGGCGGTGGCCGCCCAGCGGGTCCGGCTTGTAGGACCCGAACGCCGCCGAGCCGTTGGCCGCGGTGGCCAGCAGGCGCGACCCGCGGCAGCCGGCGCCCGCACCCAAGAAGAACCGGGCCATCTCCTCCGACCCTCGAAGCCAGAAGTCGTGGGGCGGCATCGACATCACGGCGTCCTCGTGGAGGAGCGTGACCAGCGAGCCGATGTCGTAGCGCTCGAAGGCGTCGACGTAGCGGGCGAGCAGGGCCCGCTGCTCGGCGTCCATGGGGTCGGACTGCGACGCACCGAGGTCGCACTTGGCCAGCGTGGCCCGGGCCCGTTGGAGGGCGCTGTTGACCGACGCCACCGTGGTGTCGAGCAGCTCGGCCACCTCGGTGGCCTGCCAGCGCAGGACCTCGCGCAGGATCAGCACCGCCCGCTGGCGGGCCGGAAGCCGCTGGAGGGCGGTGACGAACGCCAGCCGCACCGACTCCCGCGACTCGGCCAGCTCGGCCGGGTCGACGTTGTCCGGGAGCATCCTGGTGTCGGGCATCGGCTGCATCCAGGTGTTCTCGGATCGGGTGGCGCCGGTGAAGGAGTCGGCCGGCGACGCCGGCCCGAGGTCCATGGCCAGGGCGCGTCGCTGCGGGCCCCGCAGCATGTCGAGGCACACGTTGGTGGCGATGCGGTAGAGCCAGGAGCGCAGCGCCGACCGGCCCTCGAAGGCGTCGATGCCCTTCCACGCCCGCACCATCGTCTCCTGCACGGCGTCGTCGGCCTCAAAGGCCGACCCGAGCATCCGGTAGCAGTACCCGGTCAGCTCGCGACGGTGCTGCTCGAGGTCCTCGAAGCGGACATCGTCGCCCGCAGCGGAAGCGTTGGAGCGCACGGCCACCGGGATCAACCTATCCATCGCCTCCAGGGGTCGCCAGGAGCTTCCCCGGCGCCGCTCGTCGGGTCAGGCGAGGTTCGCCTTGACGACCTTGCCCAGGGCGTTGCGAGGGAGGCTGTCGACGAATCGGATCTGGCGCGGGCGCTTGTAGGCAGCCAGGAGCCCGGCAGCGTGGGTGAGCAGCACGTCCTCGGTCACGGGGTCGGCGGCGACGACATAGGCCACCACTCGCTCGCCCCACTCGGGGTCGGCCACGCCGACGACGGCCGCCTCGACCACCCCGGGGTGCTGGGTCAGCACCTCCTCGACCTCCCGAGGGTGGACGTTGTAGCCCCCCGTGATGATCAGGTCCTTGGCCCGCCCAACCACGTGGAGGTAGCCGTCACCGTCGAAGCGCCCGAGGTCGCCCGTGGGGAACCACCCGTCCTCGTCCGGGCCGCCGTCTGAGCCGGTGCTGTAGCCGGAGAACACCCCGGGTCCACGCACGACCACCTCGGCTCCCTCCTCCTGCTGGTCCAGGCGGAGGGCGACGCCGGGAAGCGGGAAGCCCACGGTGCCGGCCCGGCGCTCGCCCTCCAGCGGGTTCGAGGCCAGCATGCCGGTCTCGGTCATGCCGTAGCGCTCCAGCACCCGGATCCCGCTCCGCGCCTCGAGGGCGGCGAAGACCTCGGCGGCGAGCGGCGCCGAGCCGGACACGCAGAGGCGCAGGCGCCGCAGCCCACCGGCCTGGCTGCTGGCCGCCAGTCGCGCCCACATGGTGGGGACGCCGAACAGCAGCGTGGCCCGGGTGGCCTCGGCCGTCTCGAGCACCGCCCCTGCGCCGAAGCGGGGGAGCAGGACGACCGAGGCGCCGGCCAGCAGCGTGCCGTGGAGCCCGACGCCCAGGCCGTGCAGGTGGAACAGGGGGAGGGCGAGAACCAGGCGGTCGTCGGGCGACCAGCGCCAGGCGCAGCCCACCGAAGCCGCGCTGGCCAGCAGGTTGGCGTGGGTGAGGGGCACACCCTTCGGCGCGCCGGTGGTGCCCGAGGTGAACAGCAGGAGCGCGGTGTCGTCCCCGCCGGCGCGGTCGAGGGCAGGCGGCGGCGCGTCGGGGAGGTCGACCTCGGCACCCACCGAGCGGATGCCGGGGAGGCGCCGAGGGTCGTCGAGGACGGCCAGGGCAGGGCTCGCCGCCGCCACGACCGGCGCCATCTCGCTCGGCCCGTAGGCAGGGTTGACGGGCACGACCACCAGGCCCAGGCGGAGCGCGGCGACGTGGGCCACGGCGAGGTCGACGGAGGTCGGGCCGCTGAGCAGGAGGCGGTCGCCCGGTGCGAGGCCGGCGGCGGCGTAGCGGCCGGCGACCACGGCCGTCCGCTCGGCCACCTCGGCGGCGCTGATGAACCGGGCGTCGGGACCGGCCACGGTCGGCGCCCCCGGCTCGTCGGCCCAGCGGGCCGCCCACGCCCGGGGGAGCGTCCCCTCGGCCAACAGCTCGTCGGGTCGTCCCCGAAAGCCGTGGACCGCCCAGGCCGCAACTTCGTCGCCCGAGGCGCCCGCGTCGCTCACCGGACAGCGGGCGCAGCAGGATCGAGGTGGAGGGGACAGCCCGTTCGGGTCGTGGCCGCAAGGCTGGCACAGCGAGGACGTCGAGGCCGTCGCGCCTGCGCTACGTCGGATGAACGGGCGGTGAATCGGCCGGCTGAACCGGCCGGCTGAACCGGCCGGGCTGCTCTAGCGTCCCGGCCGTGAACCGACCCGCACCACTGCCGCGCCGCGATCAGAACGGTGGCGGGGCTGCAGTGATCCTGGCGGCGCAGGGCGTCAGCAAGGTGTACCGCACCGGTGCGGAGTCCGTCACGGCGCTGAAGGACGTCGACCTCGAGGTTCAGCGAGGCCAGTTCGTCAGCGTCATGGGCCCTTCGGGCTCGGGGAAGACCACGCTGCTGAACTGCCTGTCGGGCCTCGACGACATCGACGCCGGCTCGGTGGCCATCGACGGCGAGGACATCACCAAGATGACCGACGCCGCCCGCACCAAGCACCGTGCCGCCTCGATGGGCTTCATCTTCCAGGCCTTCAACCTCATCCCCGTCTTCACCGCCGAGGAGAACGTCGAGCTGCCGCTCCTGCTGGCCGGGACCGATGCCAAGGCGGCCCGGCAGGCAGCCCGCGACACCCTCGAGCGCGTAGGCCTCGGCCACCGACTCACCCACCGGCCTCCCGAGCTGTCCGGCGGCGAGCAGCAGCGGGTGGCCGTGGCCCGGGCCCTGGCGGGCCGGCCGTCCATCGTCTGGGCCGACGAGCCGACGGGCAACCTCGACTCGGAGACGGCCGCCACCGTGATGAGCCTGCTCCACGAGCTGCACGAGGAGGGGCTCACCGTGCTGCTCGTGACCCACGACGAGGACATCGGGGCGGCGGCTGAACGGCGTGTCGTGGTCCGGGACGGGTCGATCGTCGCCGACGAGCTGCTCGGATGACAGCCGTCGCCACGGCGCCGCTGCAGAGCGGCGGGACGCGCCCGGCGAGCCGGCGGCGCACGATCCTGCTCACGGTCGCCGCCGTGGTCGGTGGCATCCTCGTTCTCAACCTGCACATCGCGCTGGCCTCGGCCGGGGTCAACCCCCTGGTGCTGGTCCTGCTCGACTCGCTGCCGTTCCTCTACGTCCTGGCCACCAAGCCGGTCCTGCGCCGGCTCGCCGTGCGCAACTCGCTGCGCCGGCCCCGCGAGACGATCCTCGTGCTCGTCGGCTCCATGCTGGGCACGGCCATCATCACCGGGTCGTTCATCGTGGGTGACACGCTCGACGCGTCGATACGTGCCGGTGCGTTCACCCGCCTCGGACCCGTCGACGAGATGGTGGGCACCGCTTCGTCGGACTCGCTGACCAGCCTCGACGAGCGGGTGCGCCGAGAGGTGCCCGCCTCCCTGATCGACGGCACGCTGCCGATCACCACTGCGGCTGTGAGCGTGGCCAGCGGGAGCCAGCGGGCCGAGCCGAGCGCCCTCCTGGTCGAGGTCGACTTCGATCGGGCCCGGGCGTTCGGGGGCGACGAGCGGGCCACCGGCATCGAGGGGGCCACGCCCGGTGCCGACGAGGTCGTGCTGGGCCGCGACCTGGCCCGCACCCTGATCGCCGAGCCCGGCGCCACCGTCGACGTGTACGCCTATGGCACGCGGCAGCCGCTCCGGGTCACCCGTGTGATCGACCGTCGGGGGGTGGCCGGCCTGCTCGACCCGGCCGCATCCTTCGGCGGCGGCAGCCGGGCTCCCAACCTCTTCGTGGCGCCGGGTACCGCCGCCCGCCTGGCGGCCGCTGCGCCTGGGTCGGCGGCCCCGCCCACCTACGTGTTGGCGGTGTCCAACCGTGGTGGCGTGCTCGACGGTGCCAGGTCCACGCCCGGCGTCGTGGCGGCCCTGCGCCCGGTGGTCGGGCCGGACGGCACCATCCGCCCGGTCAAGGCCGACCTGGTCAAGGCGGCCAGCGACAACGGCAAGCAGTTCACCTCGCTCTTCACCTCGATCGGCTTCTTCAGCGTGCTGGCCGGCGTCCTGCTCCTCGTCAACATCTTCACGGCCCTGGCCCAGGAGCGGAAGGTGAGCCTCGGCATGCTCCGGGCCGTGGGCCTGCGCCGATCCAGCCTGGTGGCGTCGTTCTCCCTCGAGGGATGGATCTACGCCCTGGGCTCGGCTCTGCTCGGCGCCCTGTTCGGCATCCTCGTCGGTCGCGCCATCATCCTCGTGGCCGCCGACATCTTCAGCTCCGGCGCCGAGGAGTTCGCGCTCGATCTCCGGTACACCTTCGACAGCGCCAGCCTCACGGGCGGCTTCGCCATCGGCTTCGTCATCTCCCTCGTCACCGTCCTCCTCTCCTCACTGGTGATCGCCAAGCTCAACGTCATCCGCGCCATACGCGACCTGCCCGAGCCGCCGCGCACGCACAAGCAGCGGGTCGTGGCCCGGGTCGCCGGCATCCTGCTGATCCTGGTGGGCGCGGTCGTCGGCGCATCTGGCATCAGCGGCAAGTCGCCCGAGGCGGCGCTGGCCGGGCCCGCCATCTTCTTCCTCGGCGTCGCCCTGGCGCTCACCTTTGTCCTGCCATCGCGGCTGGCCACGACGATCGGCGCCCTGGGGACGATGGCGTGGTCGGTGCTCTGCTTCGGCCTGCTGCCCGACGTCTTCGCCACCGCCGAGGTGTCCGTCTTCGCGCTCCAGGGCGTCATCCTCGTGTCGGCCGCCGTCGCCGCCCTGATCGTCAACCTCGAGACCATCGGCCGGGGCGTCCGGGTCCTCGGCGGCGGTGCCTCGGCCATGTCGCTGCGGCTCGGGCTCGCCTACCCCCTGGCCCGTCGCTTCCGCACCGGAGCGATCCTCGCCATGTACGCCATGGTCGTGTTCATCCTCGTGTTCATCGTGGTGCTCAGCACGTTGTTCAGCGGCCAAGCCGACCGCTTCACGAGAGACACCGCCGGCGGCTTCTCCGTGCAGGTGAAGAGCAACGACACCAACCCCGTCCCCCCGGACGAGATGCGCAGCCTGCCGGGCGTCGATGCGGTGTCCGAGATCGCCATCACCAACGTCGAGTTCGAGGTTCCCGGGTTCTCGAAGGGCTTCCAGCCGTGGCCGGTGGGTGGGTTCGACCGGACGCTGGCCGATCGCGGCGCTCCCGGCCTGGCCATGTGGGACGAGGTCCGCTTCCCCGTCGAGGACGACGTCTGGAAGGCCGTGGCCGCTGACCCCAACCTGATCGTCATCCACGAGTTCTTCCTGCAGACGGGCGGCGGTGGCCCACCCCAGGCGGTGCCCAAGGTCGGCGGCACCCTCACGATGCGGGACCCGCAGACCGGCCGCACCCGCCCGCTCACGATCGCCGCCGTCGCCGACGGGAGCTTCGCCAGCTTTCACGTGCACGTGGCCCGCGCCGCCCTCGACGACGTGGTGGGCGACCGTGCGGTGTCGAACCTCCTCTACGTGGCCACCGGTGACCCGGGCGCAGCCCAGCGGGTCGTCGGTGAGGTCAACGCCCGCTACCTGGCCAACGGCGCCGACGCAGCCACCTTCCGGTCGATCGTCGACGAGAACCTCACGGCCCAGACGTCGTTCTTCCGCCTCATGCAGGGCTACATCGCCCTCGGGCTGATCGTCGGCATCGCCGGCCTCGGCGTGGTCATGGTGCGTGCGGTGCGCGAGCGCCGACGCCAGGTCGGGGTCCTGCGGTCGCTCGGCTTCCAGGCCGGCCAGGTGCGGCGGGCCTTCCTGGCCGAGGCCGGGTTCATCGCCCTGCTGGGCGTCCTGACGGGGACGATCCTGGCCCTCATCGTGGCCTGGCGCCTGATCGGCACCGACGCCTTTGGCGACGGCCTCCCCTTCAGCATCCCTTGGGGTCAGCTGGCCCTCGTGGTCGGCCTCACGATGCTGTTCTCCCTGCTGGCCACCGCCGTCCCGGCCCAGCAGGCCAGCGCCATCCGCCCCGCCGTCGCCCTCCGCACCACCGACTGAGCCCCCTGGGGAGTGTGCCGTTACTCTTGACGGCTGGTCGTACACCTAGAGGAGTGACGTGGACGGAGAGCAGCCCGGTGGGGGCGTCGGCGACGTCGCCACCGAGGCGGCCCGGCGCCGCACGTTTGCCATCATCAGCCACCCGGATGCGGGCAAGACGACGCTGACCGAGAAGTTCCTGCTGTACGCCGGGGCCATCGTCGAGGCGGGTCAGGTGCGGTCGCGTGGGAACCGCCGCCGGGCCACCTCCGACTACATGGCCATGGAGCAGCAGCGTGGCATCTCGATCACGTCGACCGTGCTGCAGTTCTCCTACCGCGGGGTGGTCTGCAACCTCCTCGACACTCCAGGGCACCGCGACTTCTCCGAGGACACCTACCGGGTTCTCGCCGCCGCCGACGCCGCCGTGATGGTCCTCGACGCCGCCAAGGGCATTGAGCCGCAGACGCGCAAGCTGTTCGAGGTGGCCCGGGCCCGGCACCTGCCGGTGCTCACCTTCCTCAACAAGCTCGACCGGCCGGGGCGGGACGCCCTCGAGCTGCTGGACGAGATCGAGGAGCAGATCCACCTCCGGCCGACGCCCGTCACCTGGCCAGTGGGCATCGCCGGCGACCTGCGTGGCGTGGTCGACCGGCGCAGCGGCGACTTCATCCGCTTCCTGCGCACCACCGGAGGGGCGAAGGCCGCCCCGGAGGAGGTGGTGGCGCCCGAGCGGGCCGCCGCCGAGGAGGGCGCGGCCTGGACGTCGGCCCAGGAGGAGCTGGGCCTTCTCAGCGCCGTGGGCGCCGACGTCGACGTCCCGTCGTTCCTGGCCGGAACCACGACCCCGACCTTCGTCGGGTCGGCGCTCACGAACTTCGGCGTCCGCCTGCTGCTCGACGGGCTGATCGACCTGGCCCCGGGGGCCACGCCGCGGCTCGACGCCGCCGGCGAGCTGCGCCCGGTCGAGGCCCCCTTCGCCGGCCAGGTGTTCAAGGTGCAGGCCAACATGGACCCCTCCCACCGCGACCGGGTGGCGTTCGTGCGGGTCAGCAGCGGGCGCTTCGAGCGGGGCGCGATGCTCACCCACGAGGCCACCGGCAAGCGGGTCACCACCAAGCACGCCGCCACCGTCTTCGGCGCCGAGCGGGAGACGGTCGAGGAGGCCTATCCCGGGGACGTGGTGGCGCTGGTCAACGCCGCCGGCCTCCGGGTGGGCGACACCCTGTACGACGGCAAGCCCGTCCGCTTCCCGCCGATCCCGGCCTTCGCTCCCGAGACCTTTGCCACCGTCCGGGTGCGCGAGACCGGCCGCAGCAAGCAGTTCGGCCGCGGCCTGCTGCAGCTGGACGAGGAGGGCGTGGTCCAGGTCCTCCGGGACCCTGACGGGCTCGATCCCACCATCTTCGTGGCCGCCGTCGGCCCCCTCCAGTTCGAGGTGTTCCGCCACCGCATGGAGGAGGAGTTCGGCGCCCCGGTCGAGATGATCGCCACGCCCCACGTCCTGGCCCGCCGCACCGACAAGGAGAGCATGCCCGAGCTGCGGCGCCAGCACGGCGTGAAGGTTCTGACCCGGGCCGACGGCACCCTCCTGGCGCTGTTCGAGTCGCCCTACAACCTCACCCGCCTCGAGCGCGACAAGCCCGAGCTGACCCTCGACGGCATCATCGTCACCGCGTAGCCCTGCAGCCTCCAAGAACGATGCCGTCCGCGCCCCGGGCTGGGGCTTCGTCCCCTGCTTCGCCCCGCCGCCGCCGGTGCGTCGCTGGCACCCGTTCTCAGCGCAGGGTGGCGAGGACCTGCGTCAGGAACGGCTCGAGGAGGGGCCACTGGTGCTCGGGGACGGTCAGCCGGAACCCGCCGCCACCAAAGCCAGGCTGGCAGCTGCAGCTGCCTTCCTCCGTCCCCCGCGATCAGGACCCTCGACCTCGATGCACAGCATGCCCTTGACCAGACGGCCGACGCTCCCGGACCGCCAGGTGACAGCTCGAGCACGCGTCCGTCGTAGGCCACGACGGACGATCCGTGGACGTCGTCCCAATAGGCGATGTCGGTCATCCGGGCATCTTGGTCGACGCCGCCTTGGGGGCGGCGCCGTGGGTCGCTGGTCGTTGGTTGTGGCGACGGGCGGCCCGGGTCGCTGGTCGTTGAGGTCGGTCCGGCCTCAGACCGGGAGCGGATCCGGCTCGCTCGGGACGGCGTCGAAGAGGTGCTCGGCGGGTTCGAAGCGGCGGGTGCGCAGGCGGTACTGCCAGGTGTAGCCGGGCCACAGGGTGAGGTTGCGGCCCAGAGGGTCGAGATACCAGCTGGCGCAGCCAGACGTCCACACGGTGTCCTGCATGCGCCGCTGGATGTCGTCGTTCCAGGCGGCCTGGGCCTCGGGCCGCGGCTCGACCGTGCGGTGACCGGTGCGCTCGAGGTGGCGCAGCGTGCCGACGAGCAGGTTCAGCTGTGACTCGACCATGAAGACCATCGAGCTGTGGCCGAGCCCGGTGTTCAGCCCGGTCATGAGGAACAGGTTCGGGAAGCCGACGCACTCGGACCCGAGGTGGTTGAGCTCGTCGGCCATGGTGTCGGCCAGGGTGCGGCCGTCCCGGCCCTTCACCCGCTGCCAGCCGGGGTTGTCCGTGACGTGGAAGCCGGTGCCGTAGATGATGGTGTCAACCGGCCGTTCGGTGCCGTCGGCTGAGACGATCGAGCCGGAACGGACCTCGCTGATCCGATCGGTCACCAGCTCGACGTCCGGCTTGGCCAGGGTCGGGTACCACGTGTTCGACAGCAGGATCCGCTTGCACCCCGGGGCGTAGCCGGGCGTCACCTTGCGCCGCAGCTCGGGGTCGCGGATGGCGCGGGCGATGTTGGCCTTCCCGGCCTGCTCGGCCGCCTTCATCAGGGCCGGATGGCTGGTGAAGGCCAGCACGTTCAGCTCCCGGCCCCAGTAGATGGTCGCCCGCATCAGCCGCTGGGCCGGCGGGAGGAACCGGTAGAACAGGTGCTCGAGCCTGGTGACCGGGCGGTCGGCCCGGGGGAGGACCCAGGGGGCCGTGCGCTGGAACACGTGGACCTGCCGGGCGGCCCCGCGGATCTCGGGCACGAACTGGATGGCCGAGGCGCCGGTGCCGATGACCGCCACCCGCTCGCCGGTCAGGTCGTGGTCGTGATCCCAGGTGGCCGAGTGGAACGTGGTGCCCTCGAAGGTGTCGAGCCCCGGGATGTCGGGGGCGGCCGGCTCGGACAGCGCGCCCATGCCGAGCACCAGATGGTCGCAGGTGAGGTCGCCCTTCGACGTGGTGACCCGCCACCGCTCTTCGTCGTCGTCCCACGCCGCGTCGAGCAGCGCACAGGAGAAGCGGACGTGGGGTCGGACCCCGGCCTGCTCGGCCGTGCGCAGGAGATAGGCCTGGATCTCCGACTGCGGAGAGAACGTTCGCGACCAGCCCGGGTTCGGGGCGAAGGAGAACGAGTAGAGGTGGGAGGGGACGTCGCAGGCGCAGCCCGGATAGGTGTTGTCCCGCCAGGTGCCGCCGAGCTCGTCCGCCCGCTCCAGCACGGCGAAGTCGGTGATGCCCTCGTGGCGCAGCCGGATGGCCGCTCCGAGGCCGGAGAAGCCGGTTCCCACGATCAGGATGCGAACGTGGTCGTCGGGTTTGCGCTCCATGGTTACCTACCGTAATCTACGCTCAGTAGGCTACGCAAGGTAGGGTGTGATCGATGCCAGTGGACACCACGGGGACCAAGCGGGTCGAGGGCTACGCCAGAGGACGGGTGCCGCGAGACGTGCGCGAGCGCCAGGTGCTGGCCCTGGCCGAAGAGCTGTTCCTCGAACGGGGCTACCAGGGGGCCTCGATGGAGGAGCTGGCCCGGCGGGCCGGGGTGTCGAAGCCGATCGTCTACGACCTGGTCGGCAGCAAGGAGCGGCTGTTCGACACCTGCGTCGTGCGCGCGGCGGACGAGCTCGAGCGGTCGGTCGTCCGTGCCGTCGCCGCCGCCGAGGGCATCCGGGCCCAGGTGCGGGCGGGTGGGCTGGCCTTCTTCGGTTTCGTCGCCGATCACCGCCGGGTGTGGGAGGTGCTGCTGTCGGGGGGTGCCGCTCCGTTCGCCGACCGGGTCCAGGACATACGCGAGCGCCAGGGCCGCCTCGTCGCCGGCCTGATCACCGCCCTGGCCGCCGACGTTGCGGTCGACCCCGTCCACGTCGGCGCCGTGGCCGCCTGCATCAACGGCGCCTTCGAGGGCGTCGCCGGGTGGTGGCAGGCCCACCCCGAGCGCACGCCGGAGGAGCTGGCCGACTGGGTCGCCGATCTGGTCGTGCCCGGCCTCGAGCAGGGCGCCGCCCCCGGGAGAGGACCCCGCCCGTGAAGGTCACCCCCGGCATGACCGCACTGATCACCGGCGCCGGCAGCGGCATCGGCCGGGCCACGGCGCTGGCCTTGGCCGAGCGGGGTGCCGTGGTGCTCGCCGTGGACATCGACGGTGTCGCGGCCAAGGCCACGGCTCAGGCCTGCGACGACCTCGCCGGGGGCGCCGCCGCCTTCACCTGCGACGTGGCCGACGGGGAGGCGGTTGACGACCTCGCCGCCACGGTCACCGCCGAGCGTGGCGCCCTTGGCGTCCTGGTCAACAACGCCGGAGTTGGGATGACCGGGCGCTTCCTCGACACCCGGCCCGAGGACTGGAACTGGATCCTCGGCGTGAACCTCCATGGTGTCATCAACGGCTGCCGGGCCTTTGGCCGGCCCATGGTGGCGGCCGGCCGGGGCCATGTCGTCAACGTCTCGTCCGGCCTGGGCTACGTGCCGACCGCCACCGAGCCGGCCTACTGCACCAGCAAGGCCGCCGTCCTGCAGCTCTCCCGGTGCCTCCGCTACGACTGGGCCGCTGCCGGCGTCGGGGTCACGGCGGTGTGCCCGGGCGTGATCAACACCCCGATCGTCGAGGCCACCCGCTACCTCGGGGAGCGGGCCGACGCCCAGGCCAAGGTCGAGCGGCTCTTCGCCCGGGGGCACGGCCCCGACCTGGTGGCCCGAGCGATCGTCGAGGCGGTCGAGCGTGATCGAGCGGTGGCCCCGGTGGGGGTCGAGGCCTGGCTGGGCTGGGGCCTGCGCCTGCTGCCACTCCGGGTGGCCGACCGCTTGGCCGTGCTCCAGCGCCTGGTGTGACCTCGGCACCCCAACGGAGAGCGCGAAGGCGCGGCAGGCGTCAGGAGACGGCTGGGAACCACCCGGCGACGTCGCCGATCACGTGCGTGGACCCGGTGTCGTTGTAGATCGACACCTGCCCGCTGGGGCTCAGCTTGGCGACGACCAGGTTGGGGATGGTCTGGCCGGCCGTGAAGTTCAGGTTCGACGCCTGAGGCCTGGCCAGCCCGGTGGGGAAGGCGGTGAGGAAGCCACCGCTGGTGGGGACCGTGGCGGTGAGGTTGAGGACCACAGCGCCGGCCCCGGCCGGCACCCCGCTCCGCCCGGTGACCTGCAGCACCCGTGTCGAGCCGGGGCCGATGGCACCGCCTCCGGCGCTGATGCCGTCGACGGTGGTGCCGCCCGGACGGGTGTCGAGGACACGCGCCGGGGTCAGGGGGGTGAACCCGGACACCACCGGGAACCAACCGGCCACGTCGCCGATCACGTGCGTCGACCCGGTGTCGTTGTAGATCGACACCTGCCCGCTGGGGCTCAGCTTGGCGACGACCAGGTTGGGGATGGTCTGGCCCGCCACGAAGTTGACGTTCGAGGCCTGAGGCCTGGCCACCCCGGTGGGGAAGGCGGTGAGGAAGCCAACGCTGGTGGGGACCGTGGCGGTGAGGTTGAGCACCACGGCGCCGGCCCCGGCCGGCACCCCGCCCCGCCCGCTGACCTGCAGCACCCTCGTCGAGCCCGGGCCGATGGCACCGTTGGCGGCGCTGATGCCGTCGACGGTGGTGCCGCCTGGCCGTGTGTCGAGGACCCGGGCCGGGCTCAGGGGGTTGTAGCCGGCACCGACCGGGAACCAACCGGCCACGTCGGCGATGATGTGCGTGGATCCGCTGGCGTTGTAGATGGACACCTGCCCCCCGGACCCGACCTTGGCGACAACGAGGTTGGGGATGGTCTGGCCGGCCACGAAGTTGAGGTTCGACGCATCGGGCCGGGCCTCACCGGTGGGGAAGACGGTGGCGAAGCCGCCCGCGCTGGGACCCGTGGCGGTGATGTTCAGCGCCACCGCCCCGACCGGGACGGTGGGAACGCCACCCCGGCCCGTGACCTGCAGCACCCGGGTGGCGCCGGGGCCCACCGCGCCCCCGCCGGAGCTGATGCCGTCGATGGTCGGGCCTCCGGGCCTGGTGTCGAGCAGCCGGGCCGGCGTGAGGGGCACGTAGGTGGGCCTCGGGTTTACGCCGACGCTGACGGCGGCGGTGTCGGTGCCGCCGGTGCCGTCGTTGGCCGTGTACTGGAAGCCGCCGCCACCGGTGAAGCCCGACGTGGGCGTGAAGGTGAACGAGCCGTTCGGGTTGAGGCTGACGGTCCCTCCCACCTGGCCGGTGGGGAGGGTGGCGGTGAGCGGGTCGCCGTTGGCGTCGGTGTCGTTGCCCAGCACGCCGGGAGCGGCAATGGTGAGGGGGGTCCCCTCGAAGGTGGTGTAGCCGTCGTTGTTGGCCACCGGCGGCACGGGCGGGCCGGCGGTGGTGGTGGTCAGCGAGAAGATGCGGCTGGCCGAGGCCGCCGGGTTGCCAGGCGACTGCTGCTGGTTGGTGATCACCGCCATGGCGCGCACGCAGCCGCCGGCGGCGAAGGAGGGCAGGGTGGTCGACGCTCCGCCGCCCACCACGGCGGGGAACGGTGACCGCACGAGGGTGGTACCGGTGTCGCACACGGCGGTGGCCCGGAGCTGCCCTCCGAAGCTGTTGTTGAGCGTGAGCGACATGGTGCCCGACGTCGGCAGGGTGACCCAGGCCAGGGCGTAGTCGTCCTCGACCGACCCGTTGAAGCTGCCGCCCACGAACGGGATGGACCCGTGGACCGGCGGCAGGCCGGCGTTGGCGAGGTACCCGGCGGCCTCCTCGTAGCAGTACGGCAGGGCGTAGCCGCCGCCGCAGGCCCGCATGAAGCCGGTACCGATGGCGAAGTCGTGGTAGGCGTCGGCCAGGGTGATGCCTTTGGTGGCCAGGCCGGCGGCCAGGGCGCTGAGGTTGTTGCCGGTGTTCTGGCTGGTGGCCTCCCAGAAGGTCTGCATGATCTGCTCGCCGCCGCCGGCGTTGCCGGCCCCCCACCGCTCGGTGAGCCCGCGCAGGAAGATCCACGTTTCGTAAGGCGATGGGCTGTCGTAGTCGCCCAGGCTCTCCCCGAAGTCGGGCCACAGGTAGTTGTAGTTGTCGTTGGCGGTGTCGAAGACCTCGTCCTCCATCCACGTCGCCCCGCCCTCGAAGAACAGGTCGTCGGGGATGTTGCCCCCCTGGATGGCGCCGTAGCCGAACTGGATCGAGTGGTTGAACTCATGCGCCACGGTGGCGTCCAGCGCCTGCTGCGACGTGCCCGGGAACGGGCTGTAGTCGTTGTTGAGCACCATGCAGCTGGCGTAGGAGTCCTGGTCGTCCCACGGGGTGTTCGGGTTGTTCCCCCGGAACCCGCCCCCGGTGCCCTGGGTCGACACGAACCCGTACAGTCCCCCGCTCAGGGTGTCGACCCGCACCGGGTACCTCGTGCCGACAGGAGCAGGCGGCGGTGAGGCCAGCGACGGCGGGGCCGCCCACCCGAAGGTCGTGACCTCCTTGGTCCACGTCGCTTCCAGGGTGGCCAGGTAGCTGGAGATCGACAACCCGCCACCGATGGTGCCGTAGGCCACGTAGAAGCGGGCGCTGGTCGTCTCGTTCGGCAGCGCCGCCGTCGAGTCCAGGCAGCTGGTGACCGCGGCCAGGGCCGC
>JBKJUI010000394.1:0-3146 GCA_046590775.1 Acidimicrobiales bacterium | reverse complement strand
CGAGATCCCGGGCCCGCTCCAGCAGCTCCACCTTGGTGTGGCCGACCACGTCGACCCCGCCGGTGCTGGTGCCCCCCTCCCGCTCGGCGGCGTCCGGATCGAGCGCCCGGGCGTCGGACGGCCCCTTGCGCCCGTCCGGCTTCGGCTCCCAGTGGTCGCCCACCTTCTCGTGGGTGTGCTTCAGGGCGGCAAAGGCGGTGCGGTGGGCCCGCTCGCCCTCGCCGTAGGCCTCGACGGCGCTGTCGTGAACCTTGGTCCACGTCTTCTGGGCGTACTCGCCGGAGCGCCGGATGGTGCTCGGGATGTCGTCCCTCGTCGGCATGCCGGGATCCTTCCCCGTCGGAGCGGCGCGCTATCGGCCCGGGGGTCAGCTGGAGAGCTCAGGCGCTCGGTGCCGGGTCCTCGGCGGCGAGCGTCACGTCGTAGGTCGCCACGCCCTCGCCCACCAGCTCGGCCGTCTCGATCGAGGCGATGCTGCCGGCGCCCTTCAAGTCGTCCTCGGCCAGTCGGAGGGCGGCCAGGCGGTCGGGGGTGTCGGTGACGACGAGCCGGTCGACGCTCCAGCGCATCTTCCGCTTCTGCTCGCTCTTGGCCCGGCGGACGGCGACCAGAGTGGCGGCGGCGACCTGGGCGACCAGCGGGTCCCCCGTGCCGAGGACCTCGTCCGGATCCGGCCAGCTGGCCTGGTGGACCGACCCCTCCTGCCACCACGACCACACCTCCTCGGCGGCGAAGCACAGGAAGGGGGCGAACAGGCGCTGCAGGACCGACAGCGAGATGTCGAGGGTGAGGCGAGCCGACGCCGCCCCCTCGTCGTCGCCGTAGGCCCGCTGCTTGACCAGCTCGAGGTGGTCGTCGCAGAACGACCAGAAGAACGTTTCAGTCCTCTCGAGGGCGCGGGCGTAGTCGTAGTCGTCGAAGGCCCTCGTGGTCTCCTTGACCAGGCGCCGCAGGTTGGCGAGCAGTGAGAGGTCGACGGCGGCGGTGACCTCGGCGCCCGGCGGGACCTCGCCCAGGCTGAGGGCGAAACGCGAGGCGTTGAGCAGCTTGATGGCCAGCCGACGGCCGACCTTCATCTGGTTGGTGTCGAAGGCGGTGTCGGTGCCCGGGCGACCGTTGACGGCCCAGTAGCGGACGGCGTCGGTGCCGTGCTCCTCGAGCAGGCCGATGGGCGTGACGACGTTGCCCTTCGACTTCGACATCTTCTTGCGGTCGGGATCGAGGATCCACCCGCTGATCGCCGCGTTGCGCCAGGGGACCGTGCCGTGCTCGAAGTGCGAGCGGACCATGGTGGAGAACAGCCACGTGCGGATGATGTCGTGGCCCTGGGGGCGCAGGTCCATGGGGAAGGTGCGGGCGAACAGGTCGGGGTCGTCCTCCCAGCCGCAGGCGATCTGCGGGCTGAGCGACGACGTGGCCCAGGTGTCCATCACGTCGGGGTCGGCGACGAAGCCGCCGGGCTGGCCCCGCTGCGCCTCCTCGTACCCCGAGGGGCAGTCGGACGACGGGTCGACCGGCAGTAGACCCTCGTCGGCGAGAAGCGGGGTGTCGCGGCCGACCGTCCCGTCCTCGCCGATCGGGTACCAGACCGGGAAGGGGATGCCGAAGTAGCGCTGCCGGGAGACGAGCCAGTCGCCGTTGAGGCCCTCGACCCAGCTCTCGTACCGGTGGCGCATGAAGGCCGGGTGCCAGTCGAGCTCGCCGCCGCGTGCCTTCAGCGCCGCCCGCAGGTCGTCGTCCCGGCCGCCGTTGCGGATGTACCACTGGCGGCTGGTGACGATCTCGAGCGGCTTGTCGCCCTTCTCGTAGAACTTGACCGGGTGGGTGATCGGCTTCGGCTCGCCGACCAGGGCGCCCTTCTCCCGGAGCAGCTCGACCACTGCGGCCTGGGCCGAGAAGACGGTCTTGCCGGCCAGGCGGGTGTAGGCCTCGCGGCCGGCTGCGGTGGTGATCCACTCGGGGCACTCGGCCTTGGTGCGGCCGTTGCGCTCGAGGATCGAGCGGGTGGGCAGGCGCAGCTCGCGCCACCAGGTGACGTCGGTGGTGTCGCCGAACGTGCAGATCATGGCGATGCCCGACCCCTTGTCGGGCTGGGCCAGCTCGTGGGCGACGATCGGGACCTCGACCTCGAAGACCGGCGAGGTGACGGTGGTGCCGAGCAGCGGCTTGTAGCGCTCGTCGTCGGGGTGGGCGACGAGGGCAACGCAGGCCGGCAGCAGCTCGGGGCGGGTGGTCTCGACCTCGACGGTGCCCTGCCCGTCGGCGCGGGCGAACCCGTAGCGGTGGTAGGCGCCGGGGCGCTCCCGGTCCTCCAGCTCGGCCTGGGCCACCGCCGTCTGGAAGGTGACGTCCCACATGGTCGGTGCCTCGGCCGAGTACGCCTCGCCCCGGGCCAGGTTGCGCAGGAACATCCGCTGGCTGGCCCGGCGGGCCCGCTCGTCGATGGTGGCGTAGGTCATCGTCCAGTCGACCGACAGCCCGAGCCGCCGCCACAGGCCCTCGAACGCCTTCTCGTCCTCCACGGTGAGGCGCTGGCACAGCTCGACGAAGCTGCGCCGGCTGACCGGGACCTTGTTCTTGTCGTCGGGCTTGGCCGGCGGGGCGAAGTCCGGGTCGTAGGGGACCTGCGGGTCACAGCGCACCCCGAAGTGGTTCTCGACCCGTCGTTCGGTGGGAAGCCCGTTGTCGTCCCACCCCATCGGGTAGAAGACGACCTTCCCCCGCATCCGCTGGTAGCGGGCGACGGCGTCGGTGTGGGTGTAGCTGAAGACGTGCCCGACGTGGAGCGACCCCGAGACCGTCGGCGGCGGCGTGTCGATGGCAAAGACCCGGTCCCGCTCGGCCGTCCGGTCGAACCGGTACGTCCCCTCGGCCTGCCAGCGCACGTCGAGCCTCTCCTCGATGTCGTCGAGGCTCGGCTTCTCGGGGACGCTCCTGCTCACGCCGCCGATCCTACGGCGAGGGGGGAGGCCGCCTTCCACGAGAATGCCCACTTCTGGCGCCTCAGGGGCGCAGAAGTGGGCACTCGCGAGGAAGCGTGCCGATCAGCTGGCGCGGGGGGCGGAGGCGGGGCGGCGGGGGCTCCCGCTGTAGGGGCGGTGGCCCTCGGGGCGGGAGGGGCGGACGGCGCTGCGGGAGTCGCGACG
>JBKJUI010000190.1:0-2973 GCA_046590775.1 Acidimicrobiales bacterium | reverse complement strand
AACCAGGTGACGCCCCGGTTGCGACCGAAGTACTTGCGGTTGGGCCGGGCGTAGATGCTGGGGACCGGGACGACGAAGCGCATCCCGTCGATGGCGGCCACCAGCCCACCGCCGAGGGCCTGAGCGAAGGCGATGCCGGCCTGGGCCTCGATCAGCCACCGGTTGGCCGGCGAATAGGTCTCGGTGCCCAGATAGGTCTGGTTGACGTGGCTGATCCGGTCCCGCTCCAGGGCCTCCACGCCCTTCTTGATGATCGGGCTGTAGCCGATGTTGAGGGCATGGGCGGTCAGGCAGGCGGCGATGCTCACGTGGAGATCGGCAAGCCGGGTCTGGCCGCCCGAGGCGGCGGTGAAGGCGGCCACGAACCTGGGCTCCCAGGCCATCACCTCCAGGATCACCTCGGGCAGGTCGACCCGGGGCAGCATGGCGTTGACCTGGCGGCGCAGCTCCACGAGGCTCGCCGGCTCGGCGATGGCCTGGAGTCGCTCCACGTGGATCCGGCCGTCGTCGTCGACGCTGAGGGCCTGGTTGTCCAGCCGGCCGCCCACCTCCCGGTAGGCCTGGTTCTAGATTCGGCCCTCCTTCTTGAGGAAGGACTCCTTGGCTGCGTAGAAGGCCACGGTCGCTGCGGCGAAGGCCATGCCGACGGCGCCCAGGAAGCGGGAGAAGCCGACGGCAACGCTGACGTCGGCCGAGATGTAGACCAGGGCCTGGATCACGCCGAACAGGGCGGCGACCGCGGCCAGCGCGGCGGTGGCCTGCAGCAGCAGGGATCGGGAGAAGCCACCGGGCGGGTCGGGGGTCAGCAGCAGAAGCGCCACCGCCACGCCCAGGAGCGCGACGTCACCGACATCGACCCTCTCGGTGAGGAAGAGGAGGCGGTAGCGGAAGCCCTGACCGACCGGCGGCTCGGCCAGAAAGCCGATGAAGCCGGCGCCGATGGCGAACAGGACGGCGGCGAGCAGGCCGGTGGCAGCCAGCGTGGACGGGTCGGCAGCCATGCCCGCCAAGCCGCCCGAACCCTGGGCGGCGGGCGCTGGTCCGGGAGACGTCGGCGGACCGGGCGGCGGCCCGAAGCCTTGACCGGGCCCTTGACCGGGCGGGGGCGGGGGGTGCTGCGGATGCTGGGCGGGATCGGTCATGAGGGAAGTGTCGCGCCCGGCGGCACGCGCGCGTCCTGATGGTGCTCCTACGATCCGCAGGTGCGCCCACCGCTGCCGCCGTTCACCGAGGAGACCGCCGTCCAGAAGGTGCAGGCCGCCGAGGACGGATGGAACACGAGGGATCCCGACCGGGTGGCGGCGGCGTACACCGGGGACTCGGTGTGGCGGAACCGCGACGAGATCTTCTCGGGACGAGACGCCATCGTCGAGTTCCTGCGACGCAAGTGGGAGAGGGAGCTCGACTACGTGCTGCGCAAGGAGCTGTGGGCCTTCACCGGGAACCGGATCGCCGTGCGCTTCCAGTACGAGTGGCACGACGCCGCCGGCCAGTGGTGGCGGAGCTACGGCAACGAGCAGTGGGAGTTCGCCGACGACGGGCTGATGCGCCGACGCGAGGCCAGCATCAACGACCGGGCCATCGTCGAGGCCGACCGCTCGTTCTCCGGGCCACGCCCGCAGGCCGAGCACGGCACCCTGGTCCTCCCGATCCCCTGACCTTCGATCTTGCCTGGCGAATGATTGGACGTCAAAGTATATTTGGGGCATGGGAGCTGCGGACCTCCACCGTCCCCTCCACC
The DNA here is from genome assembly GCA_046590775.1 of Acidimicrobiales bacterium. Lineage (GTDB taxonomy): Bacteria > Actinomycetota > Acidimicrobiia > Acidimicrobiales > JAUJNH01 > JAUJNH01. The sequence continues at coordinate 1,232 of JBKJUI010000190.1, read as the reverse complement.
CGGTCAGGTTCGTCACCGCCGCCAGCCTGTTCGACGGCCATGACGCCGCCATCAACATCATGCGGCGGCTGCTCCAGTCACAGGGGGCCGAGGTGGTGCACCTCGGCCACAACCGCTCGGTCGAGGAGATCGTCAGCGCCGTGGTGCAGGAGGACGTCCAGGGCGTCGCCGTCTCGTCCTACCAGGGGGGTCACCTCGAGTACTTCCGGTACCTGATCGACCGGCTCCGAGCTGAGCGCTGCGGTCACGTCAAGGTCTTCGGTGGGGGAGGCGGCGTCATCATCCCGGCCGAGATCGAGGCGCTCGAGGACTACGGCGTCACCAAGATCTTCTCGCCCGAGGACGGCCAGCGGCTTGGCCTGGCCCGCATGGTCAACACGATGATCGCCGCCTGCGACGTGGACCCCGTGGCTCCTGAGGCCCTCCCGGTCGAGGCGGTGCTCGCCGGGGAGGCGCGGGCCCTGGCCGGCGCCCTCACCGCCATCGAGGCAGGCTGGATGCCCGAGGCGACGATGGACAAGCTGCGGGCGGCGGCCCGCCGCCGCTCCGTACCGGTCCTCGGGATCACGGGCACCGGCGGCTCCGGGAAGTCGTCGCTCACCGACGAGCTGGTGCGCCGCTTCCGCCTCGACCAGGAGGACAAGCTGCGCATCGCCGTGCTGGCCGTGGATCCGACCCGGCGCAAGGGCGGGGGCGCCCTCCTCGGCGACCGGATCCGGATGAACTCCTTGGCGCCGAACGTCTTCTTCCGCTCGCTGGCCACCAGGGGCGCCACCACCGAGGTGCCCGACCGGCTCCCCGACGTCATCGCCGCCTGCCAGGCCGCAGGGTTCGACCTCGTGGTGGTCGAGACGCCCGGCATCGGCCAAGGCGACGCCGGTGTGGTGCCCTTCGTCGACCTCTCCCTCTACGTCATGACGCCCGAGTTCGGCGCCGCCTCCCAGCTGGAGAAGATCGACATGCTCGACTTCGCCGACGCGGTGGCCATCAACAAGTTCGATCGACGGGGCGCGCTCGATGCACTCCGGGAGGTCCGTCGGCAGATGGTCCGCAATCGCGAGGCCTTCACCGAGGGGCCGGAGTCGATGCCCGTGTTCGGGACCATCGCCGCTCGCTTCAACGACGACGGTGTCACCGCGCTCTATCAGCACCTGCGTGGGCTGCTGGCCGCGAAGGGACTGTCCGTGAGCGAGGGGTTGCTGGCGCCCGTCGTCGAGCGGGTCTCCTCGAAG
>JBKJUI010000165.1:0-10553 GCA_046590775.1 Acidimicrobiales bacterium | reverse complement strand
CCGGGGTCACGGCGGCCGCACCCTCGGTCGGGAAGGTAAGCGCCTCGGCGATGCTCTCGCCCGGCTCGGCCCCGACGGCGAGCTGCAGCCCGTCAGGCTGGCCCGAGGCCGGGGCCGGGCCACCGGGGAGCCCGTACGCGCCCAGCACGGCGGCGCCGAGGCAGCCCGGGGCGATGGCGAGCATGGCCATGCCCCGCCAGCCGGGCAGGCCGCGGGCTTGGGCCGGTTCGCCGAGCACCCGGTGCAGGACGACGGCCGAGGCGATCCCGGCGGCCAAGCGGGTCCACAGGACCGAGCCGGGCGAGCCGTGGAGGCGGTCGGGCGTGAGGAGCAGGCCCAGGAGGAGGAGGACGACGCCGTAGGGAGCTGCGCTCCGAGGCGAAAGGCGGGCGGGGATGCGCAGCGCCGGGACCCAGGCCAGCGGGCCGTGGACGATGCCGGCGACGACCACCACCGCCAGCGCGGCGTCGAAGGGCGGCCGGATGGTGGCCCAGGAGGCGTGCAGCACCAGGGCGGCGCCCACGGCGGCGGCGGCGAAGAGCGCCCGCCCGACGACCTCTGCCCGCCCCTCGGGCGCATCGGCAGCCCTGTTCGGTTCAGCGGAGGGCCAGGGGCGCCGGAACACGGTCGAGAAGGTACCGGGGCCGGCGACCGGGTCGAAGCGCAGGCGCCCCGTTCCGTCCGGAACAGCCCGAATTGAGGCTGGTACCAAAGGGCTATGACGTCATCCGCCGTCCGGGCACGAAGCTACGGCCGACGTGGGTTGGCCCCGCCGCGTGGGAACCTCTGCGCCCGTGCTCCGGCCCCTCCTCCTCGCCGCCCTCGGGGGCCTGGCCACCGCGGCGTCGGTGGCACCGGTCGGGCTGTGGCCACTGGGCCTGGTCGGTGCCGGCCTGCTCACCCTGGCGTGGGGCGATGCGGCGAGCCGGAGGGCACGGGCGCTGGCCGGGTTCACGTGGTCCATGGCCCTGCTGTTGTGCACGACGTTCTGGGTCATCGACTTCATCGCCGTGGGCTACGTCGTCCTGGCCCTGCTCGGGGCCAGCTTCTTGACGATGGCCGGAGCGCTGGTGGGAACCGGCCGGGGGGCCGCCCTCGGCGCCGCCGGAGCGATCACGGTGGCCGAGGCCCTCCGTGCCCGGGTCCCCTTCCAGGGGTTCCCGATGGGAGGCCTCCCCCAGGGCCAGGCCGGGGGCCCGCTGGCGGCCACGGCCCGGTTGGGCGGCATGACGCTGGTGACGCTGGTGGTGGCCCTTCTCGGCGCCGGCCTGGCCCAGGCGGTCAGGCGCCGGCCCGCCTCGGCCGCGGCGCTGATCCTCACCCCGCTCCTCGTCGCCGGTGTGAGCGCCGCCCTCCCCCCTGGCGATCAGGTGGGGACGCTGCGGGTGGCCGCCGTGCAGGGCGGTGGGCCGAGAGGGACGCGAGCGGAGGAGACGTCCGAGCGCGACGTGCTCGACCGGCACCTGGCCGCATCGCGCACGATCGCCCCCGGATCAGCCGACGTCGTCCTGTGGCCGGAGAACGCGGTGTCCCTGAACGGCCCGACGGCCGGCTCGCCGGAGGGTGAGGAGCTGGCGGCCGAGGCCAGGCGCCTCGGGGCCGTGCTCCTCGTCGGCGTCGTCGAGGACGTGCCCCCCGACCGCTTCCGCAACGCCCAGCTGGCGTTCGACCCCGGCGGGCGGCTGGTCGGCCGCTACGACAAGGTCCACCGGGTCCCCTTCGGCGAGTACGCCCCGCTCCGCGACCTCGTGGCCAAGCTGGTGGACCTGAGCCTGCTGCCTCGCGACGCCATCCCCGGCGACGGCCCGGGCCTCCTGCTCGGTCCCGAGGGGCAGCGGCTGGGGGTCGTCATCTCCTATGAGGTGTTCTTCGGCGACCGCTCCCGGTCGGCCGTCCGCAACGGCGCCTCCGTGGTGCTGGTTCCGACCAACGCCGCCTCGTACAAGACGAGCCAGGTGCCGGACCAGGAGGTGGCGGCGGCCCGGTTCCGGGCGTGGGAGACGGGCCGGGACGTCGTGCAGGCCGCTCCCACCGGGTTCTCGGCCTTCGTGTCTCCCGCGGGTGACGTGCGTCAGCGCACCGACCTCGGCGCCCAGCAGGTCATCACCGCCGTCGTGCCCCTGCGAGAGGGGACCACCCCCTACGTGCGAACGGGCGACCAGCCGTGGCTCCTGCTCGCACTGGCCTGCCTCGCCCTGCCGGGCCTGGCCCGCGTGCTGGCCGGCCGCTCCCGCCGCGGCCGGGAGGGGAGGACCGAGGCCCCCGACCACGCAGGACGTCTAGGCGGTCCGATGCACCAGACTCGTCCGGAATGACACCCCTCGACCCTGGTCCGACGCGGGCCTAGGACCAGACACCCCCCGTGCCCGACGACCCGCTCCGCATCGCCCTCCTCGTCTACCGCGGCAACCCGCACTCGGGCGGCCAGGGCGTCTACACGCGCGAGCTGGCCAAGGAGTTGGTGGCGCTGGGCCACCAGGTGACGGTGCTCTCCGGTCAGCCCTGGCCGCAGCTGACAGAGGGGGTGGGCTTCGTCCCGGTCCCGAGCCTCGACCTCTACCACCCTGACCACCCCTTCCGGCCGCCGGTGCGCCCCAGCGCCTACCGCAGCTGGATCGACCTGCTCGAGGTGGCGCTGATGTCGACCGGCGCCTTCCCCGAGCCGCTCACCTTCAGCCTGCGCGCCCGCCGCCTCCTCGCCGGCCGGCGGGCTGACTTCGACCTGATCCACGACAACCAGTGCCTGGGCCGTGGCATCGCCGGCCTCCTCGACGACGGCTGGCCGGTGATCGCCACCCTGCACCACCCCATCACCGTCGACCGGGCCCTGGACCTCAGCCACGCCGAGACCCGTCGGCGCAAGCTGGGCCTGCGCCGGTGGTACTCGTTCCTCGGGATGCAGATGCGGGTGCTGCCCCGCATCCCCCGGATCGTCACCGTCTCGGAGTCGTCGAGGCGGGACATCTGCAGCCAGATGGGCGCCCGTCCCGAGCAGGTGCACATCGTCCCGGTCGGCGTCGACCTCGACAACTTCTGTCCCCTTCCCGGCGTGGCCGAGGTGCCCGGTCGGATCGTCTGCACCACCTCCTCGGACATGCCGCTCAAGGGCCTGGTCCCGCTGCTCGAGGCCGTGGCCAAGCTGCGCACCGAGCGCCCCGAGGTCGAGCTGCACGTGGTCGGCGGCCCCCGCCAGGGCTCGGCCATCCCGGCGCACCTCGACCGCCTCGGGCTCGAGGAGGCGGTGGTGTTCCACAAGGGGATCGAGAGCTCGGCCATCACCCGGCTGTACGCCTCGTGCCAGGTGGCCTGCGTGCCCAGCCTCTACGAGGGCTTCAGCCTTCCCGCGGTCGAGGCCATGGCCTGTGCCGTCCCCCTGGTGGCCACCAGCGGCGGCGCCCTGCCCGAGGTGGTCGGTCCCGACGGTGGCGCCGGGCTGCTCGTGCCTCCTGGGGACCCCGAGGCCCTGGCCGTCGCCCTCGGACGTCTGCTCGACGATCCCGCGCTTCGGTCCAGGCTGGGCGAGGCCGGCAGGGTGCGCGTGCTGGAACGTTTCACCTGGCGCCGCTGCGCCGAGGAGACGGTGGCTCACTACCGCTGGGCGCTGGCCGACCACGCCCGCCGGAACTCCGGGGCCTGACGTGCTCACAGTGGACTTCGGCCGGCTGGGCCTGCGCCCGGGCGAGCTGCTCCTCGACCTCGGAGCCGGCGGAGGGCGCCATGCCTACGGCGCCTTCGAGCGGGGCGCCCGGGTCGTGGCCCTCGACCGCTCCGAGGCCGACGCCAAGGACTGTGCCGCCTTCCTCGCCGCCCTGGTCGAAGAGGCGGGATCGGGCGATGCCGGCTCCATGGTTGGCGACGCCCTGCGGCTTCCCTTCGCCGACGCCACCTTCGACCGGGTCATCTGCGCTGAGGTGCTGGAGCACCTCCCTGACGACCGGGCGGCGATGGCCGAGATCGCCCGCGTGCTGAAGCCGGGAGGGACGGCGGCGGTCACCGTTCCGCGCTTCTGGCCCGAGCTGGTGTGCTGGGCGCTCTCCGACGAGTACCACCTCGTGCCGGGCGGGCACGTGCGCATCTACCGGCTGCCCGAGCTGCGCCGCCGCCTCCGCGCCGGCGGCCTCCGCCCGACCGGGGTCGGGCTGGCCCACGGACTCCACACGCCGTACTGGTGGCTGAAGTGCGCCGTCGGGGTGTCAGACGACGACCACCCGCTGGTGCGGGCCTACCACCGGCTGCTGGTCTGGGACATCGAGGCCGGCCGCCCCCTGCCGACCCGCCTGGCCGAGGCCGCCCTCAACCCCCTGCTGGCCAAGTCGATCGTGGTGTACCTGGAGAGGTCAGCCCGGTGATCCCGCTGCGGCCGTCACAGGTGTTCACCACGTGCGCCTTCCTGGCCCGCGTGCAGCGAGGGGACGGCATGGTGCCGTGGGCCCCCGGCCAGCACGCCGACCCGTGGAACCACGTCGAGGCGGCCATGGCCCTCACCGTCGGCAGCTTCCTCGACGAGGCCGCCGCCGCCTACCGCTGGCTGTCCTCGGTCCAGCACGACGATGGGAGCTGGTGCACGTACTATCTGCCCTCGGCGCCTGGCGGGATCGAGGACGCCAAGCGCGACACCAACGTGTGCGCCTACGTGGCCACCGGAGTGCTGCACCACGTCCGGGCCACCGGCAGCCGGGCCCTGGCCAGCGAGCTTTGGCCGATGGTGGAGCGGGCCATGGGCTTCGTCCTGCGCCGCCAGCGGCCCGACGGCTCGCTCACCTGGTCGGTCCAGCCGGACGGCACCTGCGGCCCGGCCGGCCCGCTCGGCCGCTCGGCGCTCCTCACCGGATCGGCGTCGGCCTACCACTCGCTGCGCTGCGCGGTGGCGTTGGCCGAGCACCTCGGGATGGAGCGGCCCGAGTGGGAGCTGGCCGCCGGCCGGCTCGCCACCGCCGTGGCCTTCCGCGACGAGGTGTTCGAGCCGAAGCAGGCCTGGGCCATGGACTGGTACTACCCCGTGCTCTGCGGCGCCGTCGGCGGCGACGCCGGCCGTTCCCGCCTGCTAAGCGGGTGGGACCGCTTCGTCACCGAGGGCCTGGGCGTGCGGTGCATCGACGACCACCCCTGGTACACCGGTGCCGAGACGGCCGAGTGCGCCACCGCCCATGCCACGGTCGGCCTGCACGCCGAGGCTGCCGCCCTGCTGCACTGGACCTCCCGCCTCCGTCAGCCGGACGGCGGTTACTGGACCGGCGTGGTCGAGCCGTCCGGCAAGACCTTCCCCCACCGCGAGCGGTCGACCTACACCGCCGCCGCCGTCGTCCTGGCCGACGACTGCCTCTACGGCCGAGGCCCGGCCAGCGGGATCTTCCGCGGCGAGGGCCTCCCCGCCGGCCTCGACCTCGACCTGGCCGCCCTCGCCGAAGCCGAGCTGGACCGGGAGTAGCGCCGACCGCCCCGCCCGCCCGCCTCACCCCCTCCCGGTTTGCCCACTTCTGGTCCCCAGGGGAGCCAGAAGTGGGCAAACCCGAGGGTGGCGCCGGCGACCTCGACGCTGCGGCCGAAAGGAGAATGGGCCATCGGTCGAGGGCCGGCCAGCTCAGAGGCGGGGTGCGTCCCGCCGTCGGAGCACGCGGAGGCTGCCGGTCATCCCGGCCTCCTCCCACCGCCCGCTGGTCAGGCAGCGGCGGTAGAGGTCGTAGGGCGGGCGGCCGCCGTCGGCCGGGTCGGGGAAGACGTCGTGGATGGCGAGAAGGCCACCGTCGCCGACGTGCGGGAGCCAGGCGGCCTCGTCGGCTCGCACGACATCGTCGCCGTGGCCCCCGTCGATGAACAGCAGGCCGAGGGGCGCGGCCCAGGCTCGGCCGACCGTGGCCGAGGGGCCCACCACGGGGATGACGACGTCCTCCAGCGCGGAGGCGGCCAGGGTGCGGCGCAGGAACGGGAGGGTGTCCATCCGTCCGGTGGTGGGGTCGACCACGTCGGGGTCGTGCCACTCCCAGCCGGGCTGGTTCTCCTCGCTCCCCCGGTGGTGGTCGACGGTGAAGAGGACCGTGCCCCGCAGGCGGGCGGCGGCGCCGAGCCACACGGCTGACTTGCCGCAGTAGGTCCCCACCTCGAGGAAGGGGCCGTCCGCCCGGAGGGCGGCTTGGTGCAGGGCCTCGGCCTCGTCGTCGGGCAGGAAGCCCTTGGTGGCGGCGGCGACGGCCCGCTCCCGCTCGCTCAGCGCCACCGGTGCCGATGTTACCGCCAAAGGACGCGCCCCGAATGCGTGATGTACCGTCTCCTCGACACGGCGAACTCAAGTTCTGGGCGGCGGCAGAGCGGTGTCGAACAGCTTCGTGAAGGCGACGACACGATCCCGAAAGGCGGAGGCGACATGTCCATCCCGTACGTAGGTGACGAGTTCACCTTCCACAACCCCGACGGCTCGCAGCTCAGGGTCCGAGGCTGGGGCAACCAGGCCGCAGCCGTCTTCGAGACCCTCGACGGCTTCGCCGTCGTGAAGGATCCGGCGACCGGCGCCTATCAGTTCGCCAGCTTGTCAGCGGATGGTCAGGACCTGGTGCCCGTGGGCGTCCAAGCGGGACCGGCCGCCCCCCCGGAGAACCTCGGCGTGGCCCAGAACGTGCGGACCGCAGGCGCAGGTGCTCGCAGCAGGATGTGGGGAACCGACGACTTCCTGGGCGGGCCGCGACGGTGGGAGGAGCGTCGCGAGAGCAGGCGGTCCCAGCTCCGGGCGATGTCCGAGGCCGCGGTGCCGGGGGCCTGTGGCCGCACCGCCGCCCGCAGGGACCGTGGGCGACTACGTGGGCCTGTGCCTGCTGGTGCAGTTCCCCGATGTGCCGGGGACGATCACCCAGGCACAGGTCGAGGACTTCTGCAACCAGTCGGGCTACGCAGGGTTCGGAAACAGCGGCTCGGTCCGCGACTACTTCGAAGGCGTTTCCGACGGCAGGTTGCACTACACCAACCGGGTGACCGCCTACTACACCACGGCCCACCCCCGTGACTACTACACGGACCCGAACGTCACGTACGGCGCCCGTGCCCAGGAGCTGATCGGAGAGGCCCTTGCCTCGTTGCGGGCCGGTGGCTTCGACTTCTCGGTGCTGAGCAGCGACGGCGGCGGGTTCGTCTATGCGTTGAACGTGTTCTATGCCGGTGCCGGCGTGAACAACTGGTCCGAGGGCCTCTGGCCTCACGCGTCTGCGCTGGCCGCCAAGTTTGCGGGCTCGCCGACGAAGACGTTCTCCGACTACCAGATCACCGACATGGGCACTGACTGTCGCTGCGGACGTTCTGCCACGAGAGCGGGCACATGGTCTGTGACTTCCCCGATCTCTACGACTACGGCGACGAGAGCCGGGGCGTGGGCCACTACTGCCTGATGTGCTTCGGCGGGTCCGACAACAACCCCACGCAGGTGGGCGCCCACCTCAAGAACGCCGCCGGCTGGGCATCGAAGGTGACCCCCCTCGCCCCTGGGACGACGGCGACGGTCACGGCCGGCAGCAACGACTTCCTCATCCACCGAAAGAGCGCCACCGAGTACTTCATCCTGGAGAACCGGCAGCAGGCCGGACGCGACGCCTCGCTCCCCGATGCGGGGCTCGCCATCTGGCACGTCGACCACCTCGGCAACAACAGCATGGAGCAGATGACGGCGGGCCAGCACTACGAGTGCTCGCTCGCCCAGGCCGACGCTCGGGCCGACCTGGAGCGGAAGGTCAACGCCGGGGATGCCACCGACCTGTTCGGCGGTCCGACGGCTGCGGCCTTTGGCCCCGGCACGGCGCCGAGCAGCCACTGGTGGGACGGCAACCCCTCGGGGCTCGACATCGAGCAGATCTCCGAACCCGGCTCGACGATGACGTTCAAGGTCCGCGACCCAAGGGCGGTCGGCCAGCTGCAGAAGGTGTTCCCCGGCGGCGACGGCATCATCTACGCCATCAACCAGGCCGGCGACCTCCTTTGGTACCGCCACGACGGCCGCAACGACGGCTCCTTCACCTGGGCCGCCGGATCCCCCAAGAAGGTCGGCGCCGGCTGGAGCGACCTTCGCACGGTGCTCTCCGGCGCCTGATCCGGAGCGGCGAGGACGGCAACTGGTCAGAAGACCGGGACGTCGTCCTCGTCAGCGCTCTCGTCGGGGCGGTGGTGGAACAGCAGGTGGTTGATGACCAGGAACTTGCCGATCCACAGGATCCCGAAGGCGGCCAGGCTGGCGAGGTTGAGCAGCAGTGCGGTGCGCGCCTTGCTGAGGTCGCGGCCGTCGGCCCACTGCTCGGCGGCGTACACGCAGACCGTGGAGAACACCAGGCCGATGAACGACATCACCCAGAAGGGGACGATCTCCCGCCACAGGTGGCTGGGGCCGTTCTTGCGCCACGTCCAGCGGCGGTTCAGCTCGTAGCTGGGCACGGTGCCGACGGCCACGGCGATGACGCTCGACAGCACCCCGTTGTGAGTGATGACGAAGGCCCCGAGCTGGGTGGCCTGGCTGACCACGACCGAGATCAGGCTCACCATCGAGTACTTGACGAGCTTGCGGAGGCCCGGCCGCTGCAGCACGGAGGGCAGTCGGGTGGTCGCCTCCATGCGGAGTCGAGGATACCCCCTGACCCTGGGGCCCACGCCGCCACCTGGCGCCTGCACGTCCGTCACAGATCCACCATCGGCAGGCCGGAGGCTCTCCTGAACGCCCTCCTAGGATGCGCGGGCGTGTCGGCTGCCCTCGACGACCTGGTGGCGCTCCTCGATCTGGAGCGCATCGAGGTCAACCGCTTCCGCGGGCACAACCCGGACGAGAAGCGGGTGCGGATCTTCGGGGGCCAGGTGGCCGGCCAGGCGCTGGTGGCCGCCGGGCGAACCGTCCCGGCCGACCGCCTCGTCCACTCCCTGCACGCCTACTTCCTGCGGCCGGGCGACCCGACCGTGCCGGTGCTGTACGAGGTCGACCGGATCCGGGACGGGCGCAGCTTCACCACCCGGCGAACCGTGGCCGTGCAGCACGGTGAGGCGATCTTCCACCTGTCGGCGTCGTTCCAGCTGCCCGAGGAGGGGCCCGAGCACCAGGACCACGTGCCGCCCGCCCCCGACCCCGATCCCCTGCCCACCTTCGCCGAACGATTCGCCCCCTACGCCGAGCTGCTGGGCGACTGGTACTGGCGGCCCCGGCCGATCGACACCCGCTACACCCAGGCGCCGGCGATCACCAAGGAGCCGCGACCACCCCGCCAGCAGGTCTGGTTCCGGGCCGACGGCCAGCTCCCCGACGACCCCCTGCTGCACGCCTGCGTGCTGGCCTACGCCTCGGACATGACCCTGCTCGACTCGGTGCTGCTGCCCCACGGGATCAGCTGGCACGACCAGCAGTTCATGGGGGCGTCGCTGGACCACGCCATGTGGTTCCATCGGCCGTTCCGGACCGATCGGTGGCTGCTGTACGACCAGACCAGCCCGTCGGCCACCGGCGCTCGGGGGCTGGCCCAGGGCCAGATCTTCGACCTCGACGGTCGCCTCGTCGTCACGGTCGTGCAGGAGGGGCTGGTGCGGCGGGTCCGATCCCACTAGCCGGCGGCGGCCGGCTTCCATGGGGAGGGTGCGTCGCCGCCCGCTCCTCGTCCAAGCTCTTCCCCTCGCCGTCGCCCTCGCCCTGTCGGCGGCGGCGTGCGGCGATGGCGGCAAGGGCACGGCCGCCGGCCCCGAGCCTTCGCCAGCCTCGATCGACCCGACGACCGGCGCCACCTTCATCCCGAGCACCGTCGTTGACCCGTCGGCCACGGGCTCGACGGCGTCGACAGGCACAGCGACGGGCCCCCCGACCCCGGCCACGACCGGTCCCCCGCCCGCCGTGCGGCTGACCCGGCTGGCCGGGCTGGCCCAGCCCACCGCGCTCGCCGTTCGGGAGGGCGACACCGCCCTGTACGTCACCGAGCAGGCCGGGCGGGTCCAGGCCGTGCGCGACGGCCGGGTCTCGGTGGTGGCCGACCTCACCGACCGGGTGCTGGCCGGCGGTGAGCGGGGCCTCCTCGGCATCGCCTTCTCCGCCGACGGGGCCACGGCCTTCCTGTACTGGACCGCTCGCCAGCCCGTCGGCCGGGTCACGATCGCCGCCTACCCCTTCACGGGCGGCCGGGTGGACGTGGCGGGCGAGCGGCTGCTCGTCACCATCCCCCACGACCAGTACGGCAACCACAACGGAGGACAGCTCGGGCTCGGCCCCGACGGCTTCCTCTACGCCGGGGTCGGCGACGGCGGCGGTGGCGGCAACCCGCTCAAGACGGCCCTCGACACCCGGTCGCTGCTGGGCAAGGTGCTGCGCATCGACCCGGCCAGGCCGTCCGGTGGCCGCCCTTACGGGATCCCCCCGGGCAACCCGTTCGCCGACGGGCAGGCCGGCGCCCCCGAGGTCTGGGCCTTTGGGCTACGCAACCCGTGGCGCTTCTCCTGGGACCGGGCCGACGGCAGGCTGTTCGTCGCCGACGTCGGCCAGAACGCCTACGAGGAGGTGAACGCCGTCGCCGGCGCCCGCGCCGGGGTCAACTACGGGTGGAACCGGCGGGAGG